>CALFMA010000137.1 GCA_937880065.1 uncultured Ruminococcus sp. | reverse complement strand
TTTTCTTTTTCCCTCCCTTTTGCCCCGTAGGTGTTCCTCTCTGGTGATAAATTACCCTTTAGCATTAATTAAAAATTTAAGATGTTACAGCATTGTAGGGGCTGCCTTTGGCAGTCTATGCCGAACATATGCCGTTATTCGGTGTAGGGACGGATATTATCCGCCCGCTTACGGCTCATATTTCAGAAAAGGAGGGGAATTATGACACAAAATAAACCAAAAGTCCTTGCGGTATGCGGCCCTACGGCAAGCGGAAAAACATGGCTTGGAGTGGAACTTGCCCTGAAATACGGCGGTGAAATCGTTTCAGCCGATTCAATACAGATTTACAAAGGAATGGATATCGCCTCCGCAAAGCCTACCGAGGAGGAGAAAAAGGGCATACCCCACCACCTTATGGGATTTCTTGACCGTGATGTGACATTCAGTGCCGCTGATTATGTCCGTCTTGCTCACGAAAAAATCGGGGAAATTCTCAATAGAGGAAAGCTGCCTATTATAGTTGGCGGTACGGGACTTTATATCGACTCCTTGTTGAATAATGTCAATTTTTCCGAAATGAAAAATGACGAGGAATACCGCAAAAGCCTCTATGATTTTGCGGCGGAAAATGGCAATGAGGCTCTTTATGAAAAGCTTGTTTCTGCCGATTCTAAGGCGGCGGAGCAGATTCATATGAACAATCTCGTTCGTGTTATCCGTGCCTTGGAGGTTATTCACGTTACAGGGCGGAAATTCAGCGAACTCAAAGAGGAAAGCCGACTTGTGGAAAGTCCCTATGATTCGCTGATAATCGGGCTTAATGCAACGGATAGGGCGATTTTATACGACAGAATTAACCGCCGTGTTGATATTATGGTGGAAATGGGACTTGTGGAGGAGGCTTTTGAACTGTGGCAGTCCTCTCCGATGAAAACAGCCGCCAATGCCATTGGCTACAAGGAACTGATACCCTATTTTAAAAAGGAAATGTCCCTTGAAGAATGTATAGATAAAATCAAGCAGGAAACACGGCGATATGCCAAAAGACAGCTCACTTGGTTTAGACGAAATGACAGTATTGAGTGGGTTGTAACTGATGATTTTAGTAAAAAATGTGAAATTTTTGAAAAATCTGAAAAAGCTATAGCAAAATACGGAATAATGTGATATAATGTATAGTGTGTACTTTTATCTAAAGTCGCAATGTAGAACAAAATGTAACCCGTTCCATTGCCCAAATGGCGAAATACAGCGAATGGGAATAAAAAAAGAATGGAGAATGTAAAATGAACAAAGCTATTAATTTACAGGACGTTTTCCTCAATCAGTGCCGTAAGGGAAAAATATCTGTTACAATAATTCTTACAAACGGATTTCAGTTCAAGGGACTTGTAAGAGGCTTCGATAACTACGTGGCTATCTTCGATTGTGACGGCAAACAGCAGCTTGTTTACAAGCACGCAATTTCTACAATTATCCCCTCTAAGTCCGTTTCTATCCTCGATACAGCTGATAAGGCAGAATAAGCGGTGATATAATGCAGTCAAACAAATCGGGGGGAGTGCGGACAAGCAGCGGCGGCGGTGTTGTAAAGCTGCTCCGTAACTTCGTGCTTATCCTCCTGCTTATTGTATTTGTAAGCATTGTTTACAATTTCAGAAACAGAAAAGTTCCTACCGAAACTGCCTTGCTTTCAAATGCTGTATTTTCAGAGGAAATACAGGGCGTGTTTATCCGTGACGAATCTCCTGTTACCTACAGCGGAAAGGGAGTTTTAAGCTATAATGTGGCTGACGGCGGAAAAGTGGGAAATGATACGGTTATTGCTTCGGTCTATAAGGACGATGCACAGATTACCCGAAACCGTGAAATCGCACAGCTTGAACACGAACTTTCAATTCTTGAAAAAATACAGAACCCCGGTACTCTTGAATCCGCACAGCCTGCAAGCCTTTCAGAGCGTGTAAATGAAAGCTATCGCGCCTTGATTTACAGCAGGGATATGAAGGATTACAGCACATTGAAAAATGAGCTTGAAAATCTTCTTGTGGGAATGAGTACATACCAGATTGCCACACAGCAGGTTACAGGCTTTCAGCAGCAGATTGCCGACCTCAATGCACGTCTTGCGGAACTTAAAGCACAGGCTGACGCTCCTATGGAAATGATAAAATCTAAGGAATCGGCATATTTCGTAAGCTACTGTGACGGCTATGAATCGGAGTTTACCCCCGATAAACTGGAAAAGCTGACTGTTAAGCAGATAAGCAGCGTTACCGACAATAAAAGCGATGAGCCCAAAATTGTGGGTAAGCTTATCAGAGGCTACAGCTGGTATCTTGCAGGTGTAATTGATAACAGCAGAAAACTCTATGCTATCGGTGATACCATTGATATACGCTTTGATTCTTCGGATGAAATGTATGACGCAGTTATAAAGGACATCCGTGACGAGGGCGATGCTTCAAAAAGCCTGATTATTCTTGAATGTAACCATTTCAGCGAAGATTTCGTAGCACATCGTGTTGAGCGATGCGACCTTATCAAGGGCAGCTATACGGGACTTAAAGTTCCCCGTGAAGCTATACGATTTGATGAGGTGGAACAGGATATAATCGGCGAAAACGGTCAGGTTACAGGTACTACAAGAGTAAGTGCAAAGGGCGTTTACATTATGAAAGGTGAACAGGTAATTTTCAAAAAGCTTGATGTTATCTATGAGGGCAGCAACTACGTTCTGTCAAAGGTTCACGAAAATGACGCTTCCTATCTTGCGCTTTATGACGATATTCTGACGGAAACAGAGGGTGATGAGCGTGTTGGATAACTACAATCCGCAGACAATAAGGGAAAATATAAGAGTAATCCGTGAAAATATTGAGGAGGCTCGTCAGAAATACGGCATTCCCCATAAAACGGAGCTTATGGCGGTTACTAAAACCGTTCCCCCCGAAGTTGTAAATCTCGTTTTTCAAGAGGGAATTTTTCTTCTCGGTGAAAACAGAGTTCAGGAATATCAGGGGAAAAAGGATATTTACGATTTAAAAGAGCATAACGGTATTGTGCCGCAGGTGCATTTTATCGGAAATCTCCAGACAAATAAAGTCAAATATATCATTGATGATATTGATATGATACAATCTGTGGACAGTTTGAAGCTGGCACAGGAAATAAACCGCCTTGCAGCCGGCCATAATAAGGTTATGGACGTGCTTTGTGAGGTGAATATCGGCGGTGAGGAAAGCAAGGGCGGATTTGCCCCTGCCGATGCAGTAAGCCTCCTTGAACAGCTCAGCTCTATGGAGAGCATTAAAGTAAGGGGACTTATGACTATACCTCCTCCTGTTGACAGCGATGTTTATTTCGGAAGAATGGCAGAGCTGTTTAATACCATAAAGGACAGAAATATTGAGGGAATTTCAATGGAGGTTCTTTCAATGGGAATGACTCACGACTATGTCAATGCTGTGAAATTCGGTTCAACTATTGTAAGAGTCGGCACAGGAATTTTCGGCAGCAGAACATACAGATAACAGCGTATTACACGTAAAATAGACAATTGAGGGAGTTTCCGCATTATTCCCCGAAAGTCACAAAAAGCTAAATGCGGAGAATGGAGTATACTATGAAATTATTCGATTTTGCAAAGGATTTCTTCTTTTCTTCCGATGAGGAGGACGAGCTTAACGAAAGTGCGGCTTACGAGGAAGAGCCACGTCAGGAAAGACCTTCAAGAAGTTCATCATCTTCTTCATCTTCTTCCTATTCTTCTCCCTCATCTTCGTCTTCATCATCTTCTTCATCTTCCTATGGCACTACTGCTCAGGAGCGTGACGAGGCTATGAACGAAATCAACAGAAGAAACAAGGTTGTTAACATTCAGGCTACAGCACAGCTTCAGGTTGTTCTCGTTAAGCCCTCTGCATTTACAGATGCAAAGCAGATTGCTGACCACCTCATTGCAAAGAAAACTGTTGTTCTCAATCTCGAAACAGCATC
>CALFMA010000136.1 GCA_937880065.1 uncultured Ruminococcus sp. | reverse complement strand
GCTAACATGAAACTGCTCATTGTAGTCGATAAGCTGTTGACTGGTTTTGACGCGCCGAGAACACAAGTTTTGTATATCGACAAGGAACTGAAAGAACATGGATTATTACAAGCTATCGCACGTACAAACAGACTATATGAAGGCAAGGATTTCGGACTGATTGTAGATTATCGTGGACTCATTCAGAAGCTTGATACTGCTATGAATATGTATAGTGGTGCAGGGCTTGAAAACTATGAAGGAGCTGATCTTTCGGGAGCTATTGTTGATGTAATTACCGTAGTCGGTGAACTAAGAGAAGCTTATTCTCAGCTTTGCGATCTTTTTATTGGTGTAAAGAATAAAAACGACACAAATGAATACGAAGATATATTAGCTGATGAGGATTTGCGAAACGACTTTTATAATCTTCTGTGTAAATTCGGAAAGGCTCTTGCTATCGTAGTTAATTCTGAAAAAGCATATGAAGCTGTTCCTCGTGATGAAATTAACAGATACAAGTCTGAATTTATAATGTTCTCAAAAATCAGAAAATCGGTTAAACTTAGATATGCAGATGCTATTGATAACAAGGAGTATGAGCCTATAATGCAGAATCTTCTTGATCAAAATCTTTCTGTAACAGGACTTAAAATAATAGCGGCTCCTGTTGATATACTTGATTCTGATGGACTTGAAAAACAGCTTAATGAACTTGGTACTGCAAGATCAAAAGCTGATGCTATACGTTCAAGAATGACTAAAAGTATATCGGAAAAATACGATGAGAATCCGGCTTATTATGATAATTTCTCAAAGAAAATCAAAGAAGCTCTTGAATTATACAAGAAGCAGGTTATAAGCGAAGCTGAATATCTTGCAAAAATGACAAAGATAATGGAAGAATTCAGAAGCGGAAAAACAGAACTTAAATATCCCGACAGAATAAAAGATAATGTTCACGCTCAGGCATTTTACGGCGTGGTTTCTGCTATACTTGATGAAGTTATACCTTTCTCCGATAACAGAGATACTGTTGCTGCTTTGTCTGCTGAAATAACAGAAATCATCAAGGAATATAGCAAGATTGACTGGACTTCTAACACTGATATTCATAAAAAGATTTCACACGCACTTGATGATATACTGTATGATTACAGCGACAATAATGGTTGGAATCTTAGCTTTGAAACAATGGACAAAATAATTGACAATGTAAAAACCATTGCACTCAGGAGGTTCTGATGAAAGCAATATCAACTGAAATAAGAAAAGTTAGGAATAACAGCGGAGAAATAACATTCACTTATGAACGTAAAAACATTAAGAATATAAATCTCAGGGTACGTCATAACGGAAGTGTATATGTATCAGCTCCAAAATCTGTGTGTGAAGAGAAAGTAGATGCTTTCGTTCTAAGCAAATTTGATTATATCCGTAATGCACTTGATAATTTCAGTAACAATGATAAAACTAAAACAGAGTTGCAGTATGTAAGCGGAGAAAACGTTACTTTTCTTGGTAAAAATATGCGTATTAATGTTGTTAAAGATAATAGAGAGTATGTTAACTGTGATGGTGTTTATGTATATATTCATGTTAAGCGGCCAGACTACTATAATCGTAAAAAGAATCTTCTCAATAAATGGCTTGATGAACAAAGCGATATTATATTTAGTGAAATAATGCAGAAAGTTCATTCAAAGTTTGGTGCATATAATATTCCTTTTCCACAGTTGAAAATAAGAAATATGACTTCACGTTGGGGAAGTTGTCAGCCGTACAAAAGTATCATAACTTTGAATAAACGTCTTATAGAAGCTCCTAAAAATTGTATAGAATACGTATTGTACCACGAATTCTGTCATTTTGTACATCCAAATCATTCAAAACAGTTTTATGAACTGTTGCAAGTAATGCTTCCGAATTGGCAAATAGTAAAGATATCCCTTGAGAATACTTTAATTAACAAACCTTAGGGCATCTCTAAAAACCCGTTTGATTAAAGAAAAAACAGATAGGTGCGGCAACTGCAAGGAAACCTTCCGAAGGCGTGCTGTCGCACTCCAAGGGAGGTTGACGAAACAGATGTCGTGCATAGCTGTTTTTTCTCAAAAGGGGTTTTTAGAGATGCCCCTTATATATAATTAGGAGCAGGCTCGATCGTCTGCTCCACATCAATGCTATTTTAAGTTTAGAATTCAAAACCATTTTCACAGAAAATCGAGTAGGGCGGAATAAACCGCCCTCTCGTTTGCCGGGAGGTTTGTCCGAACCTTTGCTTTGCTTCGATGATTTGCTATGATGTCGATGGGTATGGTGGGTTCAGTGTCCCCCTCCGTGTGCTGTCCATTGTATAAAGGTCAGATGAACTATGTAATGGTATTTGTTCGTCATTGGTAACATCCTTGCCGTAAGGGCATTACAACCGCCCCACTGGGGATGTGTTGCTATTGCGGTGGGCGGTGCTGCCACGCCATTTTCTTATAAGTATTTGTATTTTCAGTTTCTTCGGGGACTATTTCCTCGTCCATAATGCACACCTCCTGACTGTTGGAATATGTCTTGTTGTGTAGTCTTTCTTCGGATTTGGTTAGATTTTGTCGAACAGATAAAAAGAGAACGCCCAACTTGTTTTTACTCTAAGTTGAGCGCTCCATAATTTATTATTCTGCCAGGTGGACGTTTATCTATTCTATTGTATTTGCACATATCTGTACACCTCATTTCTTCATAAAGCCGCAAACGGGCAATGGCGGATTTGCCGTCACCGCCCGTTTGTGCGTTCCGTCTTTATATTAATACCTTTTTGGGCGTGTATCTTTTTATTGAATTTCTTTCCGACGATAGATGCCTAAAATGACAAGAGCGGAAAGGCTGAGGACTGCTAAGAGGATCCACACAACAATATAGGAATTGTCGCCTGTTTGCGGAGAGGAAGGTTCTTTGTCC
>CALFMA010000135.1 GCA_937880065.1 uncultured Ruminococcus sp. | reverse complement strand
GACAGGCAGCATTTATGCCATTAGATTTGTCTACTGTTGTTTTAGGGATTGGTATAAGATAGTCGGAAAAAGCCACTTTATCATCGGTTAACACAAAAGTAGTTAGTGATGTATAACGCTATTAGTTATATAACAAAGCACTATATATGTCTTCTATGCCTTCCTCTTCAAGCGTTTTCTTGCGGTAGGGATTTTCATTAGTAGCGTCAAAACCGTCGGGGAGATACTCTGCAGGCATAAAATCCTCATACTCAACATCCATAAAGTAATTGCAGAAAATAAGCTCGCAGTAGGTAATTGTATTTTCAGTGTCGGGTGTATTTATGGCATAGACAAAGCCGTGATATTCATCGGTATATACTGCAAGAGGCTCGCCGCCGTTGAAGCCTGTAACTCCGTAAATTCCCTTATATTTGGTGCTTTCGTATGCATTAAGACGCTGAATTTCCTTTTCATAATCCTCAGGGGAGTAGGTTACAGTCAGATAGCTTAAATACTGCTGGTCAAAGGGATTGTGATAGAGCATTTTGTAGTTCAATACTTCCATTTCCTCTGTCAGTTCAGCAGGGAATATGCTTTCGTCCATAGCCAGTTTATTGCGGTATTCTTTAAGAGCGTTTTCGCCCATATACAGGGAATAATTCTGTTTGTCCTCATCTAAGTTGAAATCAACGAATGGGTCATATTCTAAAAAGTGATAATTTTCGCTGGTTACTGGATTAAAAGAAAATGCTCCAACTAAAGCAAGTATTGCAACAACACTACCTATAAATATCAGAAATGTGACAATAGCAGCAATAATTATTACAGGGAGAATAGTTTTTTTCTTTGTTTTTTTCTGATAGTTTACAAACTGCTGTGCCGTGTCCATTCTCATTTGAACATTTGGTGCTGCAGCGGACATTTCCTTGAATTTTGCCGAACATTTGGGGCAGCCTGCAAGGTGGCAGTTTACCTCCTGTGCTGTGTAGGGGCTTACCATATTTTCCGTATAAAGCGGCAGTAAATCCTGTACAATCTCACATCTTAACATCTGAGTTTTCCTCCTTTAGTTTAGTTTGCAGCATAGCCTTTGCCCTATGGAACGTAACGCACGCCCAATGGTCGTTTTTTCCGAATAATTCAGCGATTTCCTTGAATGACAGTTCGCCGAAGATACGCAGGGTGAAAACCTCTTTATATGGGTCCTGCATATCGTGCAATAATCGGTGAATCTGAAATGCTATTGATTTATCCGCAATCATATCCGTGAAGCTGTTGTCATCGGCTATATCGTTGGGGATTTCATCGGGGGACAGGCGATTTTGTTTTCGGCAATGGGAATAGTAAAGATTTCGGGCAATTGAACACATCCATACACGAAGTTCCGATTCGCCACGATAGTTCTTGATTGACTTCATAGCACGGAAAAAGGTTTCCTGCGTCAGTTCTTCCGCAAGGGATTCGTTACCTGTCAGACCTCGGAGAAATCGGTACACATCGTCGAAATATTTACGGTATATTTCCTCAAAGCTTTCCATAAGCTGCCTCCTTTCAGTTAATGTTATGTAAACCGTTTACATATATAAGACGCACAGGGATTTAAAATGTCACAGGAATTTATAATTTTTTTTCAATTTTTTTCAAAGTATCTTTCCGTACTTCCTCTCTCAGCTGTGTGAGATAGTCGGAAAAAGCCACTTTATCATCAGCATAGGTCTTATTCAACTCAAATTCATTGGGCGACCAAGTGGATAAATCAGAGATATTATGCTGAATAAGTGCCTCTAAGCTGTCGATAGCCTTGAAAATTTTTGCCTCAGCGGTTTTACGCTCCGTCATTTCAGCGTAAAGGGATTTCATTTCGGCGGAATAGTTTTCGGGCAGGGTATCAAGCCAGTTATTCAGCAGATTTTCCTCAGTTTTCTCGTTTTCTTTTGTCTTTTCAAATGTGGGAATATCTCCTGTGAACGCCTCTCCTAAATCGTGGATTATACACATTTTTATGACTTTATCCATATTTGCATCGGGAAATTCATCTCTTATAAGAAACGCAAATAAAGTCATAAGCCAGCTATGTTCCGCAACGCTTTCGTGTCTGCCCTTAGCGGTATAGCAATGACGAGTTGTATCTTTCAGCCTTTCCGCAACGGTCAGAGCGTCAATAAGTTTTCTTGCATCCATAATTTCTCCTATAAATAAAATCGCCCTCGGAAAACCGAGAGCGATAATTTATGCGTTTAATCAAACACCGTACTTTGTTGTAGCAACAGGAACACCAGGGCCCATTGTGGAAGTTACTGTACAGCTCTTGAGGTAAGTACCCTTAGCTGCAGCAGGCTTAGCCTTAACGATAGCTTCCATAAGTGTGTTGAAGTTTTCCTCAAGCTTAGCAGAGCCGAAGGAAGCCTTACCAATTGGGCAGTGGATGATGTTTGTCTTGTCAAGACGGTACTCAATCTTACCAGCCTTAGCCTCTGTTACAGCCTTAGCTACGTCAGGAGTTACAGTACCAGCCTTTGGGTTTGGCATAAGTCCAC
>CALFMA010000134.1 GCA_937880065.1 uncultured Ruminococcus sp. | reverse complement strand
AATAATTATATCATAAACAAGCAAAAAAGTCAAGTAAAATCCCGAAATTTCCAGAATTTTTTAAAGTCATGTTTTGTCACCAAGTGGCAAAGATGGGAAGTTATGCACTATTATCTCCTGTTTCAAGCATTGCAGTACACTATATGTAACACAACCTTTTAAATTAACTCAAAATGTTATAAAAATGACACTATAATTCATTTACTTATTGTCATTGATGTGTTATAATTAACAAAAAGTAAATGACATCTCAAAAGGGCATCTCTAAAGAAAATTACTAAACGGAGGAAATTACTATGAAATTAAAAACGCTGTTATCAACTGTTCTTGCAGGCTGTATGATGATTACAGGGGCATTTTCAGGAAATATTCAACCAACCGACTCATCTGCCGTTGTCAATAAGGCACGAGTATCGGTTCACGACCCGTCTGTGCTTAAAGATTCAAACGGCACATATTACATCTTCGGCTCGCATATTGATGCGGCAAAATCCAACGATTTGCAGAACTGGTACACCTTTACAAATGGCTATACTCCTGTAAATAATAAGATTTTCGGAAATCTTTCGCAAAATCTTTCCAAGGCATTTTCATGGGCAGGCGAAAACCTTGAGGATTGTGACGGCGGATTTTCCGTATGGGCTCCCGATGTAATTTACAACCCCGATTACATCAACAAGGACGGCTCAAAAGGTGCATATCTGATGTATTTCTGCACAACTTCAACTTATAAGCGTTCAGTTATATGTTACGGAGTTTCACAGAAAGCCGAAGGCCCTTATGAATTGGTGGATACCCTCATTTATTCGGGTTTCTGGAACAACGACAGCTGGGTGACAAGCAAGGACGGAAAAAAGAAAGTTAACCGAAAATATACCTCTACAAATATTGATGAACTTATTGCGGCAGGCAAGGTTACAATGAATAACAGCTGGTTCAGCAGCAATGGAGATTTCAACAATCAGCTGTTCCCTAATGCTATTGACCCTACAATTTACTATAGTCCCGACGGCAGAATGTGGATGACTTACGGCTCATGGTCGGGCGGTATATTTACCATTGAAATTGACAAAAAAACAGGTCAATGTATTCATCCGAAATCCGGAAAAACTTCCGACGGACGAATGGTTGACAGCTACTTCGGAACTAAGATTTCAGGTGGTTACGGCAAATCGGGAGAAGGCCCATTTATTGAGTATAACGAGATAAATGGCTATTATTACCTTTGGGTGACATATGGCGGACTTACTTCCGAGGGCGGATATAATATGCGTGTGTTCCGTTCAAAAAATCCCGATGGCCCATATGTTGACGCTGCGGGAAGGTCTGCTGTTTTAGGAGCGAATACAAATCTTGATTCAATCGGACTTAAAGTAATGGGCAACTATAAATTCAGCTGTCTTAATCAGGCGTATATGGCTCCCGGTCACAATTCCGTATTGAAAGACGATAACGGAAAATGGTATCTTCTCAATCACACACGTTTTGATGACGGATATGAAATTCATCAGGTGCGAGTTCATGATATTTATTTCAGCAGCGACGGCTGGCCTGTTGTATCACCTTTTGAATACAGCGGAGATGCGATTTCAGAGGGCGGTTACAGCGAATCCGATATTGCTGGGGAATATGAATTCATCAATCACGGCACAGATACAAGCAAGACTATTCACAACTATGTAAATATAAAGCTTAACGCTGACGGAACTATAAGCGGCGGTGCAACGGGAACTTGGTCACAGGCGGAGAATTCCCCACAGGCAAGCTTCAATATAGGCGGTCAGAAATATAATGGCGTTTTTCTTGCACAGCAGGACGAATCGGGCAAGGAACACAAAGTTATGACGTTTACCGCAGTTGGCAGCAATAATCAGACAATATGGGGCACACAGACAAAAGCTTATACAGGTTCAGACAGAACAGCCGCAATATTCAAAAGCGGTTCAACATACCGATTCAAAAATGTAAACTCAGGACTTTATATGCAGGTTGAAGGTGCAAAGGCTGAAAATAGTGCAAATGTTCAGCAATGGGGTTCAGATGCCGCAAATACCCACGATATATGGAAACTTATTTCAGCAGGCGACGGCTATTATTATATCGCTTCTGCTCTTGGTGACGGCGGAACATATATGCTTGATGTACAAGGCAAAAAAGCTGACAATGGCACAAATATTGAAATCTATAATTTCAACGGTGCGGATAATCAGAAATTCGCCTTATCTCAGAATTCAGACGGTTCATATAAAATACGCACAAAGATTTCAAATAAGCAGTCTGCTGTTGAGATAATTAACGGCTCTGTTGAAAGCGGTGCAAATGTACAGCAATGGGAAATTAACGGTGCAAACTGTCAGGACTGGATTCTTGAAGAAGTAACAAATCCCGGCTGTAAAATGGATACAAGTGTAATGTATACCTTTACAAATGTAAACAGCAATTTTGTTATGGATATTGCCGACGGCAAAATGGAGAACAATTCCAATGTACAGCAATGGGAGTCCAATGGATTTGACTGTCAGAAATGGACTTTGCAGGAATCGGCTGAAAATGAAAATTACTATTATATCCGCTCCGTGTCTGATTCAGAATTCGCCCTTAAAGCAGGCAATTCGGAAAATGGCGGAAATATCGTTATTTCGAAATTTGCGGCAGATGATAGTGCAATGCTTTTCAAGTTCAGCAAAAATCCCGACGGCACATATTACATACATACAAAAGCTTCAGATGATGCCTGCTATGTTGAAATTGAAGCGGCAAAAACCGATATGGGTGCAAATATTCAGCAATGGGAGCCTACAGACAACGATTGTCAGAAATGGGCGGCTGAAACAATGACAACTGCACCTACAACAGCTCCTCCAACTACCACAACTCAGCCCGTCCCCGACTCAGTTAACGGAGATGTCAACGCTGACGGTGTGCTTAATGTGGCTGACCTTGTAATGATGCAGAAATGGCTGCTGGGAAGTTCAGATGAGCTTACAAATTGGAATGCAGGCGATGCATACAAGGACGGCAGAATTGATGTTTATGATTTGATTATGATAAGAAAGCTTCTGATAGGTTAAAGAAATCCCCTATATCACGTTATTTCGTGGTATAGGGGATAATTTTTAATTTGCTTTTGCTTTTCTTTTTTTGTCTATTATCATAAGTACCAAGAACACACAGCAGATGAGCATAGACGGAATAGATACAATTACACGATATGCAATATCGGGAGAGAAATCTTCAGGTACACCGCTTATAAAGAGTTGACCGACAATTCCTCCGCCGTTATTATTAGCAGCGTGCATAATGGCGGCAGGATAAATTGAGCCTGTCTTTTTTGTAAGCCACATAAGAACTATACCCATATATGTACAGAAAATACACATAAGAAGAATACCGAGCCATGGGTAGCCGTCGTAATCCTTGCCGAAGTTATGCCCCTCAACCGTAAGTACAGCGTGCCAAAGTCCCCATATAATACCGCCGACAATGACAGTTCCCGTTGTACCAAGCAAAGGCTCCATTTTCTGATTCATATATCCTCGCCAACCGAATTCTTCACCAAATGTATTGAATGCCAGAAGCGGAACAGTAACAAGTACTGTCAATATAGTTCCTGCAATCTGAATACCGTTCAAGCCTGCTCCCATATCGGAAAAATCACCGTTTCCGTAAATAATTGTAGTTGTAATTCCCTCTGCTATTCCAAGAACAACAACAATCAAAAATGCTGCCACATAATACTTTATATTTCCCTTTAAATTAAGGTGGAGCATACTGTCGTGCCAGCCCTCTTTTGTGATTGCACGTGTTAAAACATTGGCAAGGGCGGGAGCAAATCCTCCTATCCAGAAAAGGACAGGATATTTATTTGTTTCAAACCAATCGTTATATCCAAGGGTTTTATTGAAAATAATTGCAGGTATCCAGCTTATGGCAAATGCAAAAAATAGAAATATTATAAGCCGTTTTAGTTCTGTTTTTTTATTTGTCATAGTTATTTACCCCCTTCATAAACAGTTTGCAGGATATATTATAGGAGATTGGATATGCAGCCAGACATATCAGAATACAAATCGGCGTTATAAGAAGCATTTCATCACTGGCCTGCCCTTTTAAAACGCCGTTAATAGCGTTAAAAAATATCTCCTGATATTTGTCAGGCATATTATCATAAATGACAACTCCGACTGTTGCAATTATAAGGGTAGCAGTTGTTTTGATAATACTTCCTTTTCTCTGACCAAATCTTATCATCAAAGGAATATCTATTGAATTAAAGAAAATCAGCATGAAGAACATTAAAATAAAAACATTTGTTATGCTTGCCGATTCCATACCGGAAACAACAAACCTTATTGTATCATAAAGGTTTTCCGAAAAAATCGACATCACCATATAAATTCCCGTCAATGCAAAGCAAAGAACATACTTATTATAAATATAACGCTTTACACCATTTGGAGTACTTGCGGCAAAGAATGCCCAGAGCTTATTGTCATCTCCTGAGAAAACGCTCATGATAAAACCACTTGCAGTAATCACGCCAAGAGCTATACAAATATAATGTAAAAGCACCCACTCGCTGTCTGCCATTGCAGATTTAAATGATATATCCTCACTGAGTGAAACACTATATATCATTCCAAATGATAATGCAGTTACTAAAAGAGGCTGAACGATTGTAATAAGTATGGATATACGATTTTGTTTAAGTTCTTTATAGAAAAAGCCTGTGGGATAATCGTGTGTATCGCTGATAGCTGTGGTTTTTTCTGATTTTTTATTTACGGAAATATCCGAAAATGCACTTTTCATTTTGCTTTTTATAATAAGATAATCAGCAAAAACAAGCAGAATAAGAACAGGAATAAGCCAGATAAGCCAGCTTGCATTTATAAAATTATAAATCTTATCAAGCTCAATCCCGACGTTATTATTAAAAACAGATCTTATTTTTTTGTAAAAGATAAGTGCAACTATGATTAAAACAACCAAAGATGTCAGAAGATAACGAGAACCCTGTTTCTTATACTCATCTTCGCTTCTTGCACTCAATATAAAGCAATTGGAGAAAAATCCAACAAGCATCATTGACGCATACACTAACAAGTATATAATCACATAAATTCCCAAAAATTCTGTTTCCGCTATATGACAATATAACGCTATAACAGGAAGATAGAAAAACAACATAAGGATAATGGATACGCCGTTTTTATAAACAACCTGAACAGCTGCTCTGTCCTTTGAAGTTACAGGAAGTGTATAGGAATACCTGAGCCAGTTTACATTGATGTCTTTCTTAAATGATTCGTTTTGCATTATTCCGGGCATTGAACAAAGCATAGATAATACTGATGATAACATTAATACTATACTTTCTGCCGTTTCGCCTGATTCGGGATCATTTTTTATTGAATAAATTCCAACTGTATAAAATCCCGACATAACAATGAGCAGAATTATCATCATAATATTTGTCTTTTTATTAAGCTTTATTTCACGAAAAAAAAGTGAACGGAATTTTGTCATAATGACCACTCCCTTTCGCCGCTGTGAACATAATAAAGCATAATATCATCAAGGCTTGCAGGGTCAACTATTGCACCGCTGTATTTATATGACGCTTCCTGTCGGTTATTGAGCATAATTTCCGCACCGTAGCTGTTCATACGGATACTTACAATATCCTCGGCTGCAATTTTTGAAATTTCGCCTTTATCGCATTTGAGAATACCGTGAGATTCGAGAATTTCGTCTTTACATCCCGAAACAAGCAGTTTTCCTTTATCAATAAATGTAACGGTATCAGCTATTTTTTCAAGGTCTGAGGTGATATGCGATGACATAAGGATTGAATGTTCTCCGTCCTGTAAATATTCCATAAAGATATGGAGTATTTCATCACGAACAACAGGGTCAAGACCTGTTGTAGCCTCGTCCATTACAAGTAATTCCGCACTATGTGACAAAGCACAAGCAATTTGCAGCTTCATTTTCATACCCTTTGAAAATTCGCCGATTTTCTTTTTTGTGGGAAGCTTAAAACGCTCTAAATAGCTACTATATTCGGCATTGCTCCACTTGGGATAAATTCCCTCAAAAATACGAGCCATATCCTTTGCATTGAAAACATCGTGGAATGGAAGTTCATCAAAAACAACGGCAATACGTTCTTTGATTTCCTGTTCATTTTTCAGGTAATCAAGTCCCAACAGCTTTATTTCTCCGCTATCTATGGAAATGAGGTTCAGCAAAGAGCGTATAGTAGTTGTTTTACCTGCTCCATTTTGCCCGATAAAGCCCATAATAGAGCCTTTCGGCACTTTAAAGCTGATGTTATCCAGTGTAAAACCGCTGTATTTTTTGGTAACGCCTGAAATTTCAATTGCGTTTTCATAATTAGCCATAACTATTCTCCTTCATTTACAAGATCGAGAAGTTCGTGAAGTTCCTGCATATCAAGTCCTGCTTTTCGTGCTTTATCACTTGCCTCCATAAGCAATGACTCAATCTGTTTAATCTGTTCTTCACGGAACAATTCAAGATTCTGCGCCTTTACAAAAGAGCCTTTACCTGTAAAAGATTCGATAAACCCCTCACGTTCAAGTTCCTCATAGGCACGTTTGGTCGTCATAAAGCTGATATGAAGTTCTACTGCGAGGTTACGCATAGAAGGCAGCATTTCGCCCTCTTTCATCTGACCTTCGAGTATCAGCGTTTTAATCTGGTTGACAATCTGCATATAGATTGCCTCACCGTTTGCATTACTGATGTTAATATTCATTTAGTGTACACTCCTTGGGATTAAATACCTGTAAGCTTTCCGGACAGCATCGCAAGTATAAATTGTATAATCTCTATGTATACAATTATAACATTGATGTTACACTTTGTCAATAGGTTTTTAAAAAATTTTTTCGGCAGCTTAATAAAAGCTGTTACATCAATATACAAGTGGATATAAAAATAAATCCTCGTAGTTTTGTACTCCGCCCAATAATCCCGTGTCCCATCAACTCCATAGACCGGATTAGATCGAGTAGTCCCGTCATACTTAAAAAGTGCTGTCAGGGATTATCCTGACAGCACTGATAATAAAATATCTCGAAGTTACAAC
>CALFMA010000133.1 GCA_937880065.1 uncultured Ruminococcus sp. | reverse complement strand
TGTTTGCAAAAGAGCTCGACGACAACAAGGTCTGTATCGCAGTTCAACCTACCGGACTGGTTTCAGAGGGCGGAGGCTACCTGTACATCATTCCAGAAGATCAGGTAACATTACAGGAATACTACACAGCAGCCAACGCATCAGCACATACATACACCAAATGGGATAGCAGCAACAAGCGTGCAGGCTGGTCCGATTTCAACAGCGAAATGGCTCTTTGCAGCGATGTATACAACAGAAAGGCCGATACTCCCTGCGGCGATGACCCTATGCTGATGTTATTCACTTCCGGTACAACAGGCTATCCGAGAATTGCAACACACTCCTATAAGTATGCACTCGGTCACTATATCACAGCAAAATACTGGCATAATGTAAATCCCAACGGCCTGCATTTCACCATCTCCGACACAGGCTGGGGTAAGGCTCTCTGGGGCAAGCTCTACGGCCAGTGGCTCTGTGAAGCTGCAACATTCACATACGACTTCGACAGATTCATTTCCGAAGACATTCTCCCCATGTTTGCAAAGTATAAAATCACAACCTTCTGCGCTCCGCCTACAATGTACCGTTTCTTCATCAAGGAGGATTTAAGCAAGTACGATCTTTCCTCCATTGAGTACGCAACCACCGCAGGTGAAGCTCTCAACCCCGAAGTTTACCACCAGTTCTACAAGGCAACAGGTCTTAAGATCATGGAAGGTTTCGGTCAGACAGAAACTACACTTTCTATCGCAAACCTTGTGGGTACAACTCCCAAAATCGGTTCAATGGGTAAGCCTACACCTCTTTACGATGTTGTTCTGCTTAACCCCGCAGGCGAGGAATGCAAGAACGGCGAAACAGGTGAAATCTGCATCAGAACAAGCAAGAAAACACCCTGTGGTTTATTTATCGGATATTATCTTGATGATGAAAAGACAAACGACGTATGGCATGACGGTTACTATCATACAGGCGACCAGGCTACACGTGACGAAGAAGGATACCTCTGGTACGTAGGCCGTATCGACGACGTTATCAAGTCCTCCGGCTACCGTATCGGACCCTTCGAAATCGAAAGTGTCATCATGGAACTTCCTTATGTTCTTGAGTGCGCAATTACCCCGGTTCCCGATGAAGTGCGCGGTCAGATTGTTAAAGCAACGATTGTTCTTACCAAAGGAAACGAAGGTAGCGATGCTTTAAAGAAAGAGATTCAGGAATATGTAAAAACGCATACAGCACCTTATAAATATCCCAGAATTGTTGAATTCGTGGATGAACTTCCCAAAACAATCAGCGGTAAGATTATAAGAAAAGCAATCCGTAAGTCTGACGAAAATAAGGATTAACCTATGTCAACTATCTATCAGTATCCCTCTGTAAAGGATAAACAGCTCGCAAGACGAGAAATGCCTAAAAGACTCGCAGCAAGAAAAAAACTGCTCAGAAGGTTGTACCTGTCTGTCGCAGTGTCGGTTGTAATCGCCGTGATTGCCGTCTTTTCACATAACGTAGCCGCAACTGTGCTGCTGCTTTTGCTGTCAGCAATAAGTCTCCTGGTGAGCGTCGTGGCGGTCAGAATATCTCTCGTGAGCTTTGAAACAGAGGAAACTGTTATTTATGATGACTATAAGCTGATTCATACTACCGCTCTTATGAAGGGCGGAAAAAGAAGATTTGAAATAAAGCTGACTGATGCCCTAAAATCGTATCAGGACAGCGTGGGAAATCTCGTGTTTGAGCTGTCTGATAAGTCTTCTGCAAGCGTTACCGATATTAAAAATAAAAGGGAAACTGCCCGCAAAAGCGAAAGGACTGTTACAGTCATTATCAGAACAACCAAGACAAAGCTGTTTTTGATAAACGAGCTGTATGAGATTATCCATTACCCTAAGAAAAGCTATAATGTCATCGAAGACGACGACTTCGACGAGGATGGCTTTGAGAAGAATTGGAGCGATAGAATATGAGCCTCTTTGAGTGTAAGCTTGTCAGAACTGTTGATGATAGCTACGATATTGAAATCGGCAGAGATTTGTCCGATAAGCTCGTGAGCGAAATCAGCGAAGGAAAGTTCGGCAGGATAAAAAAGTTTGCTGTCATAACAGATACAAATGTTATGCCGCTCTATGCTCAGAATATCGTTGATAAACTGCGTGACAACGGATTTTACGCAGAGCTTTTCTGCTTCGAAGCAGGAGAGAAAAGTAAAACAAGAGACGTGAAAGCGTGTATCGAGGATTCAATGCTCGGCTGTGGCTTCCGACGTGACTGTATGATTGTAGCAG
>CALFMA010000132.1 GCA_937880065.1 uncultured Ruminococcus sp. | reverse complement strand
GAGATTCCGTACGCAGCCGCAAGTTCAGCACTTCCCCCGGCAGGATTACAGAGCTGCAGCCATGGCAGACCATAATTGCCCACAGCCTCCCTGCACTGTTCAACACTCTTGTCCATAGAGACAGCAACAATGTCAAGCCCTTGTCCCTTATGCTTGACGTAGGCCTCTTTCAATAACCCGAAATCCTTGACAGACTCATCGCTCCATGCTGCCCAGAACACAAGAAGAGTATAATTTTTTGACGGGATTCTATCAGACATAAGAAAATCCCTGCCGTCCAGGTCCTTGAGTTCGAAATTCTGATACATCTTGCCCACTGCAGTTGCAACCGCTCCTGCTTCCACATTTCTTTCGTACGAGCCGACTAGGTCTTCCAGCTCCAGCTGCATGATCTTTTTCTGATACAGCGCACCACGATACCGCTCTGGAATAAGTTCTGAAACCGAATTTAGAATCCGAGGCGACAAGACACCGGCCGACTGCACAAAGAAAAAACATCCTAGAGGATTATCGGCATTATCCTTTATAAGCTTCGTGGCATATGCGCCGAACACATTTTTGGCCATCTGCGACAACACACGCAGACTATCGGCCATTGTCTGTTCGATATTCATCTTTCCAGCTACGGCCGAAGAGAGTATTCCGTCAAGGACAAAGAGTTTTTCTTTTTCGCCCATAAAACGCGTTACTGCATCATTAGACTGCGTACCAGAGGAGATTGGCCTGTTGCCGAACTCGAAAGATATTCGCCCTGGCTCCAGGACCACAAAACCGCCATCTACGACCTTGGAAGATGACAGATAACATACAGAAAGCGTGTCGCAGACACCTCTAAAGGAGAACTCGCCATTCTCCACCACAGCTGAATCAATTACAGAAAGTATATCATCGAAAGCTGTCAAATAGAGCATTGTGCCGTCCGATGCCGCCTTATAGCGACCTTCTATTGTATATCCGTTCTTATCACTGCATGACAGTATCGCCAATACTGACAACAGATATAATATTATATGTTTCATTTTACAATGTTTGATTTACATCATTGATGTATTGCAGGACCTCGTCACGCCCCAGCTTGCTCTCCGAAGATGTTACAAATACCGGCGGGAGCTCTTCCCACTCTTCGAGAAGACGTCTCTTGTACGTCTCGATATTTGCAGAAAGAGCACTCTTTGTCAACTTGTCGGCCTTTGTAAAAATTATCGCAAAGGGCACACCGTTCTCGCCCAGCCACTCGATGAACTCCAGATCGATTTTCTGAGGCTCATGACGGCTGTCTATAAGAACAAACAGCAGAGTCATCTGTTCACGCCCCAGCACATAGCTGCTTATTATCTTTTGCAGCTGTTCGGTCTGCGACTTGCTTCGCTTGGCATATCCGTAGCCCGGCAAATCGACAAGATACCACTCGTCATTTACCAGAAAATGGTTTATAAGCAGAGTCTTTCCAGGAGTAGCTGATGTCATCGCCAGTTTTCTTTGCCCTGTAAGCGCATTTATAAGACTGGACTTGCCTACATTCGAACGACCGATAAAGGCATATTCGGGTTTGTTGTCATCGGGACATTTACGCACATCGGAATTGCTTATTACAAAACGCGCGCTCTTTATTAACGGTTTACTCATTTTTCATGGTTTATCAACTGCGAATATACGGCGATAATCAAAAAAAAGCAAGTTCTAATATTTGGATAATAGCACAAAAACCATCTCTTTATTAGATTCATTAATTTTATCATATCTTGATTAACATTGCCGCCCACATTGCATTTAACACAAATTAACATCTGAGGGGGAGTAATAAAGGAAGTCTGCGCTATATTTGCAAATATATCATAACTAAAAACACTGAATTATGAAAAGGACTAGTCTATTTTATTGTCTGCTTGCATTCGCTAGCCTCGCTATCTTTACAGCATGCAGCAACGACGACGACGAAAACAAAGTTAGCAACTTTAGCCAAGATGACATTATCGGAACATGGTGGTACGAAACAGACGACGAAACTATATTCGTGGAGTTCCGTAAGGGGGGACAGGGAACAGAGACAGTTGAAGAACCCGAAGAACCCATTGACAAATCAGTTGTAATTCACGGCTATGCAGGCTCAACAGCACAGGCATACGCAGAAAAATACAATAGAAAGTTTGAAGTTATCGAGGAAGAAATTCCACAGACTACCACAGCAACAACTACTGCCACAGTTGAAACTACAACAACTACTACAGCATCATCTACAACAACGACAACTGCGACTACAGTAGAAACTACTACAGTAACTACTGAAAAGCCTACAGAAGATGTAGTTCCCGAATTTGTCAAAGGTGATGCCAACGGTGACGGAAAAATGACAATTGCCGATGCTGTATCTCTCTCAAACTGGATTATGGGAGTTTCCGACGCAAAGCTTGAAAATTCCGAGGCAGCTGACCTTTGTAAGGACGGTAAAATTGATGTATTTGATTTGTGCCTTTTAAGAGAGGAGCTTGTCAAGTAGTATTACTGAAATATTCTCGTATTTCATCTCCTGATGATTTTAAAAATTCCATATAAATCTCCTTAATATCAGCAAGATGTTTATTCACCATTTCCTTTTCGTAGTCGATTATTTTGCATCTTCCTTCTTCGTATTCATCATCATATTCCTCACTCTCAATTTTCAAATAATCGTGAACAAGCCAATAAAAACATTCCTCTGAAATAAAGGGACAAAAAATGGATATTTCTGTAATCATCTCGTCAATTTCAGCATTTCCCGTGGTGCCGATTATACCATAATCGGCACCATTTTTAAATCTGCATTTTGCTGTATCAATTATTTTACCATTTTTCCATATGATTATAGTAGAAAACTTACCGCTCTCCTGCGTACATGAAAACATATAATCTTCGTATGTAACAGCAAATGTCAGACAATGATAGTGGCATCTTACTGTATCCCACAAATATGGATGTTCTTTAATATACTGGCTTAAAATCACTATTTCCGCTTCATCGAGAAGTTTTATGCTGTATTTTTCGTGTAAATCCATTTTACATACCTCACTTTTTATCTTTATAAGCATATCCAAAGTTAATAGGCGGCGAGGTTACCGAGATGTATACAAATTCGGACTCGCCGTTATTTTTTAACCCGTGAACGTCCTTATCGGCAAAGCGAACAACATCACCCACGTTGAAAGGCATTTCCTTGTCATCTGCAAGAAGAAGCGTTCCCGAGCCTTTCACAGCATACCATATCTGCTCCGAAAAGTCGTGAGTATGGCGTGGCTGTTCTGCATTTGGTTCAAGGTGAACTTCTGTAATCGTCACTCTTTCACTTGCAGAATTTTCGGGATTTAAGAGCTGTCTTGAAACAACTCCGGGATTTGATAATTCTACAATATTTTCTTTTTTGATAAATTCCATAATCATACTCCTGACATTAGTTTTCTTGCGTAAATCAAATCAAAGCAGTTGGAAACTCCGTTGCCGTCAGCGTCATAATTTGCCTTTGGTGCGTCTGCTCCCAGCAGAAATTGCTGTAAATTAACGGCATATTCCAAAATTTCATCGGTTGAATAAAAAGCCGCACCAAGCTCATTTTTATCCGTAGACGCAAAATCAATGGAATAGCTTTCATTTCCGTCATAACAGAATAAATCATAACTGCTGTTTAGGGTTGAACTGTAAATCATTGCAGTATCATTTAAAGGGCAGGCATCAGAACAATTGGTATTATTCGAATTAAATGGCATAGGCTGAATTTTACCGCCGTTATAACACATAATCATATCATTTCTGTTGTCAGCTGAATTCCATTTTGAAAAATACATATTTTCGCCCTTGACAACGGGATAATATGCGGTTATGCCGTTGTCAGCGAATATTTCGGACTTTTCAGATGTTTCCCTGTCAAGCCGCCATATTGATGAAATGCCGTTCATATATTCGGAGTAATAGATATACTTGCCGTCCTCGGAATAATAGGGCATTGCCTGCTCCTTTGTATCATCGGTAATCATTGTTATTTCACCGCTGCTGAGGTTCATTTCTGCCAGATTATAGGTAAAATCATTCCTTGAGTTATCCCAGTAACCACGCTTGAAAACTATATTCAAACCGTCAGGGGAGAACTTCGGGTCTTCATTGCGAAAACCGCTTTTTTCAGTAAGATTTGTGATTTTTCCGCTTATTGAATTGTAACGGTAAATATCCCATTCATCAGCGGCTTTATCAATTGCCATAAATACAATATCAGTAGGTGAGCTGCCAAAATCGCCATTCATTGCGTGAACAAAATCTCCCGAAATTTCCGTGATTTCCCCCTGTGGAGAACGTAATAAAAGACGGCTGTCAAGGGCGGAATAATCAGAGTAACTATGCCACATAAGCCAACCTTTAGGCGAATTTTCAGCAGAATTTGCAGATGTAAAACAAACAGCAGGTGCAATGAGCGAAGCCGCAGTAAAAAGCGACAATATCCTTTTTTTCATAATGCCTCCTTTGGATAAATTGAACGGGTATCAGATTTGCTGATACCCGTTATGTGATTATACCCCGTATGTTTTTCTGTATTCAATCATCTTATCAAGGTATTCCTTACCGGGAACAATATCGTTTTCAATAGCCTTGATAATATCCTCCATTGTAACAATGGGGTAAACAGTAACGCCAAAATCACGCTTTACTTCCTGTACAGCTGAAAGTTCGCCTGTACCCTTTTCCTGACGGTCAACAGTAATAACCATACCTGTTACATCAACATCAGCAGCGGATTTAAGCTTTGGCATAGACTCACGGAGAGCCTTTCCGGAAGTCATAACATCATCAATGATGATAACCTTTTCGTTATCTGTAAGAACCTTACCAACGAACATACCGCCCTCGCCGTGGTCCTTAGCTTCCTTACGGTCAAAACAGTATGAAACATCAATTCCGAATTTATTGCTGAGAGCAACAACAGTAGAAACTGCAAGAGGAATACCCTTGTATGCAGGTCCGAAAAGTGTTTCTACGGGAATATTATTCTCGTGAATACACTCGGCATAGTATTCGCCAAGCTTAGCAAGCTGTGCGCCTGTTTTGTAATTTCCGCAGTTAATGAAATATGGAGCTTTTCTTCCACTTTTGAGTGTAAATTCTCCGAAAGTGAGAACACCGCATTCCACCATGAATTTTATAAAGCTTTCTTTGTAGGTCATCTTTATTCCTCCGATGCATTTATAATTATATTTATAATTATAACTCATTTCAGATTTTTTTGCAAGGGGAGAAATGAAAATAAAATGATTACACCATAAAAAAATGCCAATAATAAAACCATACTGAAATGGAGGTTTCTATGGCATATAATAAGGTAGTAATTTCAGGGATTAACACCTCAACTCTTGAAGTGTTAAAGGAAGAGGAAAAAATCAGACTTCTCAAGGAATATCAGACTACGGGCAGTAAAGCCGCCAAAGACAGACTAATAAACGGAAATCTCAGGCTTGTT
>CALFMA010000131.1 GCA_937880065.1 uncultured Ruminococcus sp. | reverse complement strand
CTTTAAGTTGAACTGCGTTTAAAATATAATCAAGTTCTTCATAAAAGTTTGATGGAACATAATATTGGTATCCCATTATTAATGGTTTTCCTGATTGATTCCATACATAGTACATAATTTCATTTCTACCAATTAAACTTGTATAAAAATGTAATTCATAGCATTTATTACTTTTTTTATAATAAAGGTATTTATCAATTACTTTTCCATATTCAAATTTTAATTTGTAATTATCTTCTATATATTGTCTAGTTTTCTTTATTTCCATCTATATCAACCTTCATGTTATTTAATTTAATCTTTTGTTCAAATTTATATTCTTCAGCTAATCTTGAAGTTCCATACTTTGCAATTCTATAATTAACTATTCTTCTATATATTGTTGTATAATCTAAATCTAGTTCTAAATAGTTATATTTAAGTCTTAATTGATTGCAAGTATTGACACCTATATCTTTTTCATTGACAAATATAGCTTGTTCTATAAATTTATTCCTAAATTCAACTTGATCCATATTTATTCACTTCTTTCATTTAACCAATCATAGTCAAAGATTTCTTTAACTTCATCAGATTCGTTTTCATCTTCCTTTTTTTCTTTTCTGGAAAGTCGCTCCGATGTACCCGATTTTCCGCCGATTGCGTAACCCTTGATAGTTACGTTTCCGCCGCCGTTTCCTGTAGTAACCTTGTAGAGAGCGTCACGCATAATTGCAGAAGTTTCCTCGGATATAACCTGACGGGTAACAGTACGCTCATTTTTCATAACCACGTTTCCGTCCTCGTCAACTGCCTTTTCAACCACATAAGGTTTGAGCAGATAGCCGCCGTTGATAGCCGCACAATATGCAGTAATCATCTGAAGCGGAGTGATTGTTTCACATTGTCCGATTGAAGAAAGGGCAAGGTCAACGTTTGAAAGATTGCCTAATGTCCTCTGAATTCCTCCCGATTCCGCAGGCAGGTCAATGCCTAAAGGGTCACGGAGTCCGAATGCATCGTAATAGTAAAGGAATTTTTCGTCACCAAGTCTTGCACCGATTTCCATAAATGCAGGGTTACAGGAATCTGTAAGCGCTTTCTGATATTTCTGTGAACCGTGTCCGCCAACCTCGTGGCATTTTACAGGTTCTTCCATACCGTCAAGATGAACGGAGCCTGAACAATAAAAACGGTCATTGACTATATCAATAAGATTTTCTTCAAATGCCGCCGCACTTGTGATAACCTTGAAAACAGAACCCGGCTCATAAACCTCTGTTATGCACTTGTTACGCCATTGCTGCTCACGGGATTCACCCTGTCTGCGGCTGTAATCCTCATCATTGAGGGTTTTGAGTTCCTCCAGAACCTTTGTATCCACAACATCATAAGGGTTATTGAGGTCATAGCTGGGATACTGTGCCATTCCGTAAATCGCACCTGTTTTGGCATTCATAAGAATTGCACAGCTTCTGTTCTTTGTCATAAATTCCGTTGACATTTGCTCCAGATACTTTTCAAGGATATACTGGATTTCCATATCAAGAGTGAGATAGAGGTCATTGCCGTTCTGTGCGGGATATGTCTTTGAATAGCGGTAGGGAAGCTCATTTCCGTTTGAATCCTTGGCGGAAATTGTTCTTCCGTCCGTACCTGCAAGATAATCGTTATAATACGACTCTATGCCATAAAGTCCGTATCCGTCAGATGCGGTAAAGCCGATAACAGACGCCGCCAGTTCATTCTGGGGATAATAACGCTTTGTATCCTCCTCCACATTGAGGCAGATAAGGTTATACTGATTGAAAAATGCAAGAACTTCGTCTGCAACAGGCTTTTCAACCTGTTCCTGCAAAACGCTGTACTGATTTTTAGCTGCCATTGCTTTTTCGATTTTTTCGCTTGTAATTCCAAGCTTTTCGGAAAGCAGCGCTATTGCTTCAATGCGGAAATTCTCCACAGACTGCGGCAGAGGTTCTTCATCTATCTGTGTAATCTCATTGCCCTCGGCATCGGTAGTTGTCTGCACTTTTGGCTGATATGTACCGTTTTTGATGTCCTCCTGTCTTTTGTCGATACGCTTCTGTAAGTTTTCCATATCAAGGCGGTACTGCTTTGGATCAAGGAAAACCTTATAAACCGTAGCAGATTTCGCAAGGGCAGTTCCCTTTGAATCGTAAATTGAGCCACGGTGGGCAGATATGGGAATAGAGCCGAAATGCTGGTCATTCGCCATAGTCTGGTATTCTTTATTTTTTATAACGGAGATGTTGAAAAAATTCGCTGCAACTCCGGTAAAGAGCAAAAGAAAAGCACCTGTCATAGTAACCTTTGCTCTGAATTTCATTGATTTTGAAGGCAGATTCTTATTACTCATAAAATTCCTTTCTGCTTCGTGCAGGTTTGCCAATATTGATGGGACAGCTAACTCGTGAATATTTTATGCAAGCAGAAAAATTCAGGAGTAGTCGGCACATCAATGAAATAAGGCAGGGTTAACGAGCAACCCTGCCTATAACATCTTTGTGATGTCTTTGCTCTGTGACATACGATGTAAAAGGTTTTCACTTGTTGTCTCTCAAGTGAAGGATAAGCTCTCCCCTGTTTTATTTATATGTGGGGAGAGCAATCCTTTATTCCGATCACTCGTTATGTCTCCGTGTTCTACTTTATATACCGTGAGTCCTTAGTTCATGGTATATCTGCGGCGATATATTTTTTTGTGCCGTCAGATGTATATGGGGCAGGCAATTTCTTTTTTCTTTATTATATATATTGACGCTACCCTCTGAAATATTCCACACAGTAATCGAAAAATTTCTTTATCTTTACTATAAATCCTTCGTCCTGTTCGGGAATACTGACTACGTCATCGGTTTGGATTTCAATGTACTTAATCTGTGAGGGATCTATTTTTTTCATTCCCAGTACATTTTCTGCATATTCCTCGACGTTTTTTGCAGATATTTTACTTTCAAGCTCCGTTTGCAGTCTGACATTTTCCGCCTTGGCATAGGTCAGCTCATTGGTGAGCGATGAAACCTTGCTGTACATTGTATTTCTCCTGTCAAGACTGTAGATTACAGTTCCGAAAAGTACCGCTGCAAGAGCCGCAACAAATATAATCGAAAGAACTGAACCAATTCCGGCTTCGTTCTTCTGCGGTTCTCCCTGCGAATGACTATTTTTCTCATTGTCCTGCTTCGTTGCAGAATTCTGTTCAGCCATTGCAGTACGCACTCCTTTCTATAATCCTGAGCTTTGCGCTTCTGCTTCTGTTGTTGTTTTCCAGTTCTTTGCTGTCAGCCTCTAAAGGCTTTCTGTTCACAAGAATTCCCTGCGGCTTGCGTCCGCATACACATTGGGGAAAATCGGGCGGACATATGCAGCCCTTACACCAACCTGCAAATCGCTGTTTAACGATTCTGTCCTCTAAGGAATGGAAGGTGATAACGGCAAGTCTGCCACCAGGCTTTAGTGCTGCAAATGCTTTGTTAAGTCCCTCCGAAAGGTGGTCGAACTCTCCGTTTACAGCTATACGTATTGCCTGAAACGTCTTTTTACAGGGATTTTTTTCTCTCCGTGCTTTCTGTGGAACGCTTTCCCTTATTAAATCCGCCAGTTGAAGTGTAGTTTCAATGGGAGCGATTTCTCTTGCCTTGACTATATTTGCAGCAATTTTTCGTGAGAATTTCTCCTCACCATACTCAAAAATAATCTTTGCAAGCTCTTGCTCCGAAAACGTATTCACAATATCGGCAGCACTCATACCCGTCTGACTCATTCTCATATCGAGAGGAGCGTCGGCATGATAGGAAAAGCCTCTGCTTTCTTCATCAAGCTGATAGGAAGATACACCCAAATCCATAAGTATACCGTCAACAGCCTCAATTTCAAGTTCCGCAAGAACAGCGTCAAGCTCCGAATAATTGCGATGAATTACACGGGCATTTGGAAATTCCGCAAGTCTTGCCGAAGCGGCTTTTACTGCATCGGGGTCACGGTCGAGGGAATACAAGCGTCCCTTTTCGCTGAGCCTTGCAGCAATTGCAGAGGAATGTCCTCCTCCTCCGGCAGTACAGTCTATGTAAATGCCGTCGGGGTTGATGTTAAGTCCTTCAATACATTGGTCGAGAAGAACAGGAATATGTACGAACTCCATTGCTTCCTCCTAATTAAAGTACAAGGTTTGCCAGAGCAGCCTTTTTGGCAGCAACGTCAATGTTCTTTCTTGTTTCGGCGTATGAAGCGGGATTCCAGATTTCAGCCCTGTTCATATTGCCTATAACTGTTACTTCATCGGTGATGCCTGCAAATTCCCTTAATGTCTGTGAAATAAAAATACGTCCCTGCTTATCGGGTATCTGCTTATCGGCACCTGCAAGAAGCTCACGTCTGATTTCCGAACCGATTTCGCCGGGAATTTCGTTAAGCTTTCTACAGTATTCATGGAACTCATCCACGGAGTAAACGGCGATATAATTCTTATCGTGGCCCACACAAAGATAAAATTCGGCACCAAGAATATCACGGAGCTTAGTTGGAAAGCTCATACGGCCTTTAGTGTCGATACTGGGATTGTAAGTACCGCATAACGGCTCGGTCATGATATTCGCCTCCTTTTTCCTTGTTGGTGTCACATCTCATTGCCAAACTTTACCAAAAAATGGAAAATTTTACAACTCATCACCTAAAATTACCCTACAATTATTATAACCTATTTAAGAGGATTTTTCAAGGGATTATTTTGCACAATCATAAGATAATATTCAAGGAATATTTTGGAGATTTCGCCGAATATTGATATTTAATATTAAATTTTATAACTGAATTTTCACCACTTTTCACCCACAAGGCAAAAAAAGGTGATATTTTAGGAATTTTTCACCTACTATTACAAAAAACGCAAACAAGTCCCCGAAGCTGACTTGTGCGTCAGCTTCAAAGACCTGCGTTACTTTATTTAATAACCGTAACTATAATCATAGCTGTAATCATAATTGTAATCAGAGCTATAATCATATGAGCTGTCTGTCCAGCTTGTAGTACTATCCGTCCAGCCTGAAGTTGTATCTGACCAATCTGTTGTTGTGTCAGTCCAGCTTGTTGTGCTGTCAGTCCACTCTGTTGTAGTGTCTGTCCATGTAGGCTCCTCGTACCAATCAGTTGAAGGCTCTGTAACCTCCGGCTCTGTTGGTTCGGGAATTGCACCAATATCTGTAGGATAGTTATTTGGATACCACACTCCGGGAGTCTGAGTATATTCGGGTTCAACTACAACAATATCAGATGAACCGCTTGGAATTGCCTCACCCTCCGGTCGTGGTGTGTAATGTACGTTAAACTTAGGGGCTTTAAGTCCCATAGCGAGCTTAAAGTCATAACCCTTAACTGTAATCTGATCGTCAATATTTACGTATGTTACATAGCCTGTTTCGTTTGAATATTCAGCCTTGATCCAGTTGAACGGGTCAGACGAAAGAGTAATTCCGTATGCCGATTCAATCATGTTCTTCAACTGATAATCGTCGATGTATGTAACAGTTCCGTAATGAGGATCATATGCTGCGTCATAGTCACTTGCTACTGAACGCAGATAAGGTAAATCTCTCCAGAAAACTTCATGGCAATTTGCGGTAATACCGCCGCTTGAAGCGGAGAACATTGTCAATGCGTAATCGCCGTCATAGTAGAGTGCCTGACCGAGAACCTCGGAAACAGCGTCAACAACTATCTGCGGCGGACAAGGCTTACATCTAAGGTCGCTGGAGTCATTGCCGTTATACTTGCAATATGTATAAACCGCAACAGCCTGTGCCTTGATAGCCTCATAATTCATAGTGCTGCCCACCTCGTTGAATACTATCTGGGAAACCATTGAAAGAACATCGCCCGAAACACCCGCAACGGTGATTTCTTCATCATATGCCTCCCCTGTATCCATAAGGTATGTACCGGGATAATAGTGGAAAAGGATATCCTGATAAGTCCAGCCGCTGTAAGTAGCATAGAAATTCGCACCGTTCTGGCTCATTCCTACGCCATGTCCCCAGCCGTATGTTACGACTGCGAACTTACCCGGAGTTGACTCAATAACAGGCTCGCTTTCAAACCATGGAATATCTCCGACATATCCGCCGGTGACATCGAGTTCAACAGGAGTTGGTCCTTTTTTCTTCTTTCCCGATGATTCAGGTGAAGCTTCATAGCTGATAAGGGAAAGGCTGTCATCGTAGCTGTCAAGCTCTGCCTTATACCATTCATCTTCACCATTTTCCTCTGCCGCAGCCTCTGTTGACGCTTCCGTCGTGGAGGATGTGGTTTCGGCTTCGGATAACTGAGCAGCTGTAGTAGAAGTACTTTTGCCTACGGTAGTTGTTGAATCCGCAGCATAAGCAGTACCGATAGCAGTACCGCAAACCGCAAGAACAGCAGCAATCGCAGCAGAAGCCTTCCTCAAGCGTTTATTATCCATTGGAATCACCTCAAACGCACGATACAAAGACCGTGCTTTATGTTAGCTTTTTTCCTTTGTCGTCTTTTCTTTTTCTTTTTGTTTTTGTATATATTCGTCGGAACGCTGAATTGTGGACCAATCGCCCGCAATTTCGCCGTCACGGAGCCGTCTTGCAACCAATACGAATCTCATATTGTTTTCCGAAGCACCGGAACAGGTTGAAAGAGTAAGAAGCTTATCGCTGTACTCAAAATCAACGCCCGAATCGAAAACTTGTTTTTCACGGAGTTTACTTTTAAAGAAGTCGAAATCCTCCTCTGTGTTAAACTCCTGCATATTCCAATATAAAAAGTCCGAATCACCTGATCCGCTTGTAATGGCATTGCCGCAGATTACATAGTCATAGTCCTTATAATTGGAACTCAGCTCAATAAACGACGCATTTTCCCAGAAAGAATAGTTATTATAGTAACTTCTGAGATCGCCGAACATTGTAAGATTCAGCATATTATGCCCATAAAGCACAATATTGTCTGATTGTGAATTTTCATCACCGCCGAAATTATTGCGGTAATCCATAAAGATTGAACCTGCGAATTCATACACTCTGTTAAAATTATTGTGGAGATAGAATGAATTCGGTTCAAAGAATTTATTATTATAGTAAGGCTGTCCCTCCTGCACCTCTCCTGGGTCTTTCAGAATGGGATAGTCAACACGGGTATTGTTAATCCTTATCCAGCCTGTGTAGTCCTTATTTTCCTTTTGCCACAGCTTATTTTTTTCAGCCACACCGTCAGGTGAAGGCACATAGCTGTCATAGACAGGCACGGTGGTAGGAGGTTCTGTTGGCGGTTCGGTAGTCTGTACAGTTTCAACGGGAGTACTTGATTTTTCCTCTGTTTTCTCGTCACATCCCACCATCACCGAAGCGGCTGCAATAACAATTGCTAAAGCAGCTGAAATAAATTTGCCGTTCTTATTCATTTGCTATTATCATTCCTCGGCTGATGTTTTTTTGTTATGAAGCAGTTTTCGCAGCAGTTGTCTTTGTAGTTTTTGCCGTTGTTTTGGCAGATTTTGTTGTTGTCTTGCTGCCCGACTTTTTAGTCGTTGTTGTGTTCTTTGCCTTTTCGGCATCTTTGGAAGCCTGTTCTTCCTTTTTCTTGGCTTCCTGTTCCTTTTTCTTCTGAGCTGCAAGCTTGGCTTCCGCCTCCTTTACAGCCTCCTCAGGTCCATATGGTATGAAAATGGCATCCTTGTCGTACTTTTCATTTTTCTTAGTATTATAGTACATTGATGGCCATTGAATATTACTGTTTCTCTCGCTTTTTTCCGTACCCTTATACTCATCTTCGCCCGGACGGACAGTTCTCGCCATAATTATAAGGCGGCTTCTGTCCTTGAGAAGATAATGACAGGTGGAAAGTGTAAGCAATCCGTCGCCGTATTTCACGTCAACATCATTTGTATAGATTGTACGGCGTTTTGCATTATTGACAAAATCGTAGAATTCTTCCTCAGAATTGAGTTCCGTACAATTCCAGCATTCATACTGTGTTTCAGTTTTATCTTCAACGTCAACAATAAATACAGCAAAAATCTTATACTTATATGTTTCATAGTTGGAATTAAGCTGAATTACGGGGTGATCCATATAATACTGTTCGCTGCCGTAGTAATATTTCAGCTTTCCGAACATACTTTCGTCAGCCATATTATGACCGTAGATAATCAAGTTGTCGCCGTCCAGAGTGTTATTTCCGTCCAGAAACGGGATACCGGCATTGCTATACTCTTTATCAAAATTCTTTCGTAGGTATCTCTGCGGCTCTGCAGGTGTATGCATTACGGGGTAATCTACCGCAGAATCCTCAATATACACCCATCCTATACAATCTGCATTTTTCTCTTTTTGGTTTTTTTTTTCCTTTTGTTTTCTTTTTTTCTCTTTCAATTAATTCTTTAACAAAGTAGTTAATAATAACATTTGAATTACAATGAGGATGAACACTTTGATATCTATTAACACTTAATTTTAAATTATGTTGTACTTCTTTTCTATTTAAGATATCTCCTAAATGGAAAAATGCGTATCCATCAGCATTATTATCTAATAATGTGTTAATTTGCTTAATGATTAGATCTCCTGGAAGTTCTTTCATAGCACACATTATTCCAGTATATGAATAAGCTTTACCTTTATTGAAATCAACTAATTCTTTTGTTGCATCTAATACTGTAAATAATAATAAATAACAGGAATTGTCATTATATAGCTATCAGTTCTATCCAAAAAACCTCCGTGACCAGGTAAAATATTACTAGAATCTTTTACGCCAGCGTCACGTTTAATCATTGATTCGCATAAGTCACCA
>CALFMA010000130.1 GCA_937880065.1 uncultured Ruminococcus sp. | reverse complement strand
TTCCCATAACGGTAACGTATTTGCGGTAGAACCACCATTATTTGTTGAATTGGTTATCACAGACACAGAGCCGGGCTTCAAAGGCGATACAGCAACAGGTGCTACAAAGCCTGCTATTGTTGAAACAGGTGCTAAAGTATTGGTTCCTTTATTCGTAGACCAGGGTGATACCATTAAGATCGACACACGTACAGGAGAGTACCTCTCTCGTGTATAATTGCACATCTGATACAGAATATGCTTATAAGACAACGGACTTTTTGTCCGTTGTTTTTTTGTTTCTATTTCCACTTTTATTACACATCAAAAGGAGAATTATCTATGAAAAAACGAGAAAAAGAGCGTCTTGACCTGATGCGCCGCCAAGGCAAGAAGGCATCGGAGATAGCTCTTGAACTGCATATTTCTGTTAATACGGTGCGTTCTTATATGCGCCGCCACCCAATGGACGAATACGAGCACCGTTGCAAATGCTGTGGTAGACCAGTATTTCAACCTCCCGGCAGAAAGCCTAAGATCTTCTGCTCGGACAAATGCCGTATGAAATGGTGGAACAGCCACCGTGACGTTGTAAATAAAAAAGCGTACCACACATTTACTTGCGGGTACTGCGGAAAGGAGTTTACTGCTTATGCTGATAACACACGCAAATACTGCTCCCGTGAATGCTATTTCAAAAGAGGAGCTTGAGGCCTATAACCTCAACATAATGCGCTATCGCACAGTGATTGCCTTGATGGATAATCTCTACAAAAGGGGCGAGATTTCAGAGAAAAGCTATAAGTATGCAAAACACATTATAGCAAGGCATCATTGTATAAAAGAAAATAGTATTTATCGCTGAAATGACTTGACTTTTCGGGGCTTTAGAGTGATATATAGTGTACCACAAAATCAATACAAAGGAGGAACTATGGAAAAGGTTGTAGAACAAGTAAAATTCCGTAGCAGGATGCCTCGCCCCGAAAGGGTTGCAGCGTATGCCAGGGTATCCAGCGGAAAGGAGGCGATGCTTCATTCGCTTGCCGCGCAAGTAGACTATTACAGTACCTACATTCGCCACCATCCCGGCTGGGAGTACGTTGGCGTTTATACCGATGAAGCGAAAACAGGTACTAAGGATAGCCGAGAGGGATTTCAGCGTCTACTTGCCGATTGCAAGAGTGGCAAGGTAAATCATATCATTACCAAGTCAGTAAGCAGATTTGCTCGCAACACGGTCACGTTACTTGAAACAGTACGAGAGCTGAAAAACATGGGCATCAGCGTATATTTTGAGGAGCAGAACATCAATACAATGACCGCAGATGGTGAGCTGATGTTGACAATCCTTGCCTCCTACGCACAAGCTGAGAGCCTTTCGGCAAGCGAGAATCAGAAGTGGCGAGTGAGGCAGAATTTTGAGGAGGGCAAGCCGTGGCGCGGCTATATGCTCGGCTATCGATACAAGGACGGAGAATACGTTATTGTACCGGAGGAGGCGGAGATTGTAAAAAAGATTTATACCGACTTTATCTCAGGTAAAGGCATCGAGGCTATTATGAAATCTCTCAACGAAAGCGGCGTGCTGACGCAGCAAGGCTTTACGTGGCATCGAAGTGCTATTATGCGAATTTTGCGCAACTATACCTACACAGGCAATCTGCTGTTGCAGACAAAGTACCGAGAAAACCACTTAACCAAGAAAACACTCGTCAACCGCGGAGAGCTGCCGCAATACCACGCAACCGATACACACGAACCCATTATTGATATGGAAACCTTTGAAGCGGTACAAGTGGAGATAGCAAGACGAGCCGAAAAATACACCAAGCCTCATAAGCGCAAGGAATATCCCTTCAGCGGAATTATGACTTGCGCCATATGCGGAAAGCATTATCGCAGAAAGACTACTCCTACGGGGCCGGTGTGGATATGCTCAACCTACAACACAAGCGGCAAAAAGGCCTGTGCTTCAAAGGCAATTCCCGAGCCGACACTTATCGCCCTTGCAGAGAAAAACGCCCACAGAGGGCAAATAATCGCCGTTACCGTTGCGCCGGAAAACCATCTGACCCTCCGCTTCGCAGACGGTAGCGAGTGCGAGGAAGTATGGCAGGACCGCTCACGCTCGGAAAGCTGGACAGCGGACATGAGAGCTGCCGTGGGCAAGAAAACAAAAGAAAGGATACAGAAGAATGGCTAAAGCTAAAAACGTAACGGTCATACCCGCCACACGAAACCTACATACAGGAATTCCCAAGGACTCAAAGCTGAAAAGGAGGGTTGCTGGCTACGCCCGTGTATCCACCGACAGCGATGAGCAGTTCACCTCTTACGAAGCTCAGGTTGATTACTACACACAGTTCATAAAGAACAATCCCGAGTGGGAGTTCGTAGAGGTTTATACGGATGAGGGTATTTCGGGTGTTATGACAAAGAACCGAGAGGGCTTCAATCGCATGATAAGAGATGCCCTTGATGGCAAAATTGACCTTATAGTGACCAAGTCGGTGAGTAGGTTCGCCAGGAACACGGTTGATACGTTGACAACGGTAAGAAAGCTCAAGGATGCAAGCGTGGAAGTTTTCTTCCAAAAGGAAAATATCTACACTTTGGACTCAAAAGGTGAACTTTTGATTACAATTATGTCATCTTTGGCGCAAGAAGAGAGCCGTTCCATCTCCGAGAACGTTACATGGGGACACCGCAAAAGATTTGCAGATGGCAAGGTTATCATGCCTTACGGAGCGTTTCTCGGCTATCGCAGAGGCCCCGACGGAAGCCCCGAAATAGACCCCGAGGAAGCTAAGGTCGTTTTGCGTATTTACACCGATTATATGGCTGGCAAATCGCAGGCATATATAGCAAGAACTCTTACCAAGGAAGGCATACCCGCACCAAGGGGCGGAGCTGTATGGCATCCCAAGACCATTGACAGCATCCTTCGTAACGAAAAATACAAGGGCGCAGCACTGCTGCAGAAAAAGTATACCGTGGACTTCCTTCAAAAGAAAACGAAAATCAATGAGGGCGAGGTTCCGCAGTACTATGTAGAAGAGAGCCACCCGGCAATCATTGTACCCGAGGAGTGGGACAAGGTTCAGGTTGAGCTAGAGCGCCGCCGAGATTATCCACGCATACACTCCAAGAACTCCGCCTTTTCCGGAATGATTTACTGTGGAGACTGTGGCGCACGATATAGTCCCATCACCTGGCACTCCACCGATAAGTATCGTCGTATCGTGTGGCAGTGCATTGATAAATTCAAGGGAGAGGTCAAGTGCACCACGCCACACCTCACCGAGAGCATAATACAGGAGAAGTTTCTTGAAATGTTCTCCATATATTATTCCGACCGCAAAGCTGTTCTCGATACCCTGCGAGGTGTGAAAAAGGCGCTTACGGATACGGACTTTATCGATGAGGACATCTCAGACTGCGAAAATGAGCTGGACCTCCTTCAAGAAATGCTAAAGCAAACGGTTATGCAAAACGCATCTGCAACCGTAAGCGAGGAGGAGTATAAGCGCCGTTACAACGACCTTACCGAACGCTACCGAACTGCAGAAGAAAAGCTCAACACACTCCTTGCGGAGCGCAAGCGTATGGAAGCTGAAGCCCTCGCCATCAGCGGTATGCTCTTTGAGCTGATGGAGCTTGAGCAACTCCCCATAGAGTTTGACGAAAAACTGTGGAACGCCACAGTCGAGCGCCTAACCGTCTACGAAGATGAACGCCTTGTATTCAGCCTCAAAGATGGCACAGAGATAACGGTTCTGCTTTGAGTAAAAATAGAAAAAGTCCCCGAATAGCACCTGATTGTGATGCTACTCGGGGATTTGTTCATAATTAGCATTTTATCTATTACGATGCCAATTCGCAAATAAATATTTATCAAATTCAAAGAATTGTGTTTCTTTATATGGGAAAAAGTGGTCTTTGGTGCCAACATTATTTATGTATGGAGATGAAAGGATTCTAAGTTCGTATGTTTTATAGCACTGGCAGGGTAATAATTGCTTAAATAGCGCAAAATTAAATGATGTCCCCACTTCTAAGTGTTGGCAAATTTCAGACAAATGCTCTTCGCCATTGTATTTCGCAAATAAAACCAAATTAACTCCAACATTGAAGGCTAATAATTCACTGGGGATTTGCTTAGAATAATAGGTTATGCCATCTAAATCTCTGTTTTTGCACGCAAGCATAATCATTTGAGATAGAATATACTCCGATTTAAAGTTCCTATTAGTTTCTTGAACTTTATATGAAGTACAGAGCGTCAATACAAACAGTTTTAAGAGATTTATGACGTATTTTTCCGCTTCCAAGTCGGAAAAAGTATGTTCATTCTCGTTAAATTCATATAGACTGCTCATTGAAACTGTCAAGTTCAGCACTCGTTGTGTGTTA
>CALFMA010000129.1 GCA_937880065.1 uncultured Ruminococcus sp. | reverse complement strand
CTGATGCGGAGGACAACACACAGGCGATGCGAAACGCATTTGAATATTGCAGACATCATCCCAATACCAAGCTTGTGATTGATAAGGGAATCTATCATTTCAGTCCTGAGGAAGATATCTATCTGAACAGACTGAAAAATACTTTGATTGATGCAAATAATTCTGAATTTATTTTCAGCACACCGCATTATTTCAAAGTATATGCCTGCGATAATGTCGAAATCAGAAATATGATCGTTGACTGGGACTGGGATACACTCCGGCTTGGTTCTCTTGTAAAAATCGAAAATGAAAATGACGCAGAAAATACGCTTGAAATAGAATTTACTGAGCTTGATAAGGTTGATGCGGATATCCCTCTTTTAAGCTTTATGCAGTATGATCCCGTCGACCTTGTTGCAGGAGTTCACGGTAGCTTTAAGATATACAGTCCCTTTGTAGATACTGAATGTATCAAAAATGTTGAAAAAGTGGAAGGCAGACCGAACGTGCTGAAGGTCACACACAGCGGTGCATTGGATTATTTCCGCAACGATGAAGTCTATCTTCTGCGTCATTATGTTTACGGTGGGCAGGTTTTTAATACGGTAGAAGAATCCAGTAACATCACATACAACAATATCAGTATCTACGGTGCCTGTGGTATGGGTTATGTCTTTGCATATGGCTCAAATCACTATCAGATCATTAATTCATATATCGGCTTACGTCCCGGTGCAGAAGATAAATACAGAATATCTACGACAGCTGACGGCATTCATATAACAAATACAGGAGGATATTTCCGCATTGATAACTGTGATCTGAGCTTCTGTGGTGATGACATTCTCAATGTACACAGCAATATGTTTTACATTGAAAGCATTGATGAAATGTCTCTCCATTACTATATTATATCACATTTTTCATTCCTTGGCAACTGTGCGGTGTTGCCTTAAGAAGTCCAAAAAATGAAAAGTTCCCCTATATCACGTTGTTTTTTTCGTGATATAGGGGAGTTTTGTTCCTTGGTGAATATCCTACTTGATGAATATAATAATATTTGAAAAACAAAATTTTCACTAAATTTTATTGATTTATTCATGATTTTATGATATAATATATACTATAATTTCAAGTGTTTGTGATAAAATTATAAAGGAGCTGGTTAACAATTAATTCTAATCATCAAGATTATACATTACAGACAATAATTAAAATCAGTCTATAAATGCTCCATAAAAATGAAAGGATGTGTATTATGTATATTGATGAAATACGCATTAAACTTGATCAATTGAAAAACTTGATATCTAATGCGTCACAAAAAGCTCAAAGAATTCGTGAATATGATGAAGAAAATATGTTTATTCCGGATTCATTATGTAATGATGCAATTACTACCATAAGTAAAATTGCAAGTATTCAGAACGATATCTCAGAAGCATTAAGGGAATATAACGAAGAACTTCCAATTGGATTTAAAATGATAGAATTAACTCTATCTGAAATCGAGAAAAAAGATAAGATTATTCAGCTTTTAACCAAGGTTAAAAGCATAATTTCAAGTGACTCAAACTATATTCCACTACTTGAACAACTTATTAGCGAATTATCCCAAAATGCTCCTTCTCCTTTCGTTATTGAAGTAGCAAATGCTTTATTGTCTGATATTTTAAAAGAATCACACGACTCTTTATACTCAATTTCTGGAATTGAAAACAGCAATTATAATCAACTCATATTGGCTTGTATGTTTAAAAAACTTTCACTATCAGAAGATTCCTCTCCCACAACTGAGAAAGAAAAAACAATTGAAATTGATAAACCCGAGTATCCTTCTCCTGTTGAAACTGAAATTGAAGTTCAAAAACAACCTGAAATCTCAACTGATATTCATGATACATGTACTTCTACTGATGAAAAGCCAGAACTTATCAATTCTATAAAAGATGCTGCACCTATTGAAGATGATAATTCAGAAAACGATGCAAATAATGAATATTCTGAGTACATAAACAACTGCCTACTCGACTTTACTCTTACAAAAGAGATTTTATCAAAAGAATTTATAATCGACTCTTCCCAAAGTGCCTCCAAGCAGCTTACAGCAAGTAATATAGAGAAACTATTAATTGTTGATAAAAGCAGAGGAAGAACAGAAATACATCCATATTTCAGGCATATATTAATAGATGCACGTCATTTTGGAGTATCCGCTGAATATTTTTCTAACAAGTTTATTTGCAACGATAACCAGAAAGAAGCGTTTTTATCTGAAATTTCAGGTTCACTTGAATATCTGTACCAAAAAGGCATATTGTTAAAAGTTCATCTCGATGATTTTCCAACAATATTTATTCCATCAAAAAACGGAGAAAAGATTTATACAAAAGATAGTTTGAGAAAACTGATTAAATACTCACCAAAAGGTTCAGGAACTCCTGAAGATATAACATGTAATATTAATAGATTTATTTGTACACATATTCTTCTTGATTGCTATACAAGAAGTATTTCTAAATCAGATCCTTTCTCTTATGATTGTGGTACAGGAATATCTGTATATGGTGAAAATCCATATGTTAAAATCTCCACATCAAAATACCCTATACATTTCTTTTATTCTTTTATACCAGATGATGTTAACGATATTGTAAATGCACTTCTTGATGTTAAAACGATTTTTGATGAACAAAATAATATTAATCTTGTATTATGCTCAACTAATCAGTCATTTGGAGAAGAATTATGTGCTCTTATTTCCAAAGAATCTGAAATACCTCGTTCCTTATCTCTTTTCACTTACAATTATGAGAGTAAGAAATATTATAATTACCCTGATGGCGAGGAAGTAGTTTTATTTAAAGAAATCACAACAGACTCAAAAGAGCACGAAGAAAATGGCTGTATTGCCACTGATGAAGTAGAACAGACTATTGAACAAAATGACATTATCGTTGACACTTTAGAAAAAAATACAGACAGTATCAATGAAGATATTTCGGATTTGAATAAATATCAGCCTGATTCCGAAACATCTGCCGAAACAGAAGTTAACGTTTCGGCAGTATTGCAGGACAAGCATGAAGATATCTTTTCACCAAAAGATAATGCAGTTATAGAAAACATAGACAGCATAACAGAGAAAACTGAATATTCATTATCGGAGGAAGATGTGAAAAATACTGCAATGGATTTTATTGTAAATAATCAAATCTATTGTCTGTTAGCATATTTAAAGGCTATTTCTAAGTCAAGCGAAGTAATGTATTCAATATATCAGTGTGCAGCTTATGCTTATAACGATCCGATGTTTAATGTAAAATATAATTCAGATACAATTATTTCATTAATATCTTCACATTCATTTTTACAAGATGATTTTTATAAATGTTTGTTATATGCTGCAACACTTAGAAATTTCTTTTCAAACGACAGTTGTACCGATTTCTCAATGAAACAGCTCGATCAGATTTTGTCTGTGGAAACACAGGAATTAAAAAATATTGCGCAATTTCTAATTAGATATAAAAAGAATAATCATTATGGTGTTGAATCGGTATGTCCTTGTACTGTCCGTGAACAAATTAAGTATCAGGAACTTTTAAAATGTATTGTAAGTGAAGCTAAAGAATGGTATCACACAGTAATCGAACTCCCTTATAAAGGAGATTTGAAAGTTAAAAGATTCAAAGATACAATGGATAGCATTTTCAGCAAAGACAACTACATAGCAGTTTGCTTAACATCTGTTATTAACGATTCGACAAAGGATATCGATTTCGTTTCTGAATTTTTAATGGGATTTATGAAATCAGATGTAATTACAGAAGAAAATATTTCAAGCAACAATATTTCAGATTATGTTGATGATGAATGGAGAAAATGTTGTCAAGATAATGTTCTTTACCATTCTGAAAACTTAAAATCAGGATTAAAGAGTAAAATAACAAATAAAATATACAGGACATTATCTATCATTTCTCGTTGGGTACATCTCCATAATTCTCACAACTCTGAAACAGAAGTAATATCAGAGGGAAATGAAAAAGAGTTACTTATGCTGATAGAAAGTGCTATAAATAAATGCTATGACCTTTCAGAAAAGACAAAAGAACTTGTTGCCGGAATGAATTGTATAATTTTTACACTCAATGAGTTAAAAGGAATGGTAAACGGTTCGTATTCACCTTTACTCAGAAATAAATACTTCTACATTGATTTCTTAAAAAGCGATCATATTACCCTTATAGAAAACGAAAAAGGCTGGTTCATTCCTGATTTAACAAATTATTGTAATAGCATCGAAAGATTCGACATTGTAAGTCGTATCATTTCTCATACAAACAGCAATCATGTATTTCCAGCACCCGATGATTTCGGACGTAAGGAAAAGTGTAATATTGGTTCATTGCGAATCTTAACAAATTATCAAAACGATATTAAGAGAGAACGTTTATTAACTGAAAATCTAAATACTCAGTTAGTTTACAATGAAGAACAGGATTTAGAATTACTAAAACAGCTTGAACATTTTGAAAATGAAACAATTGCCAGTCAATTGCGTTCAAATATCAAAAGAGAGCATAAAAAGTTTATTGAGCGAATAGAACTTGCACAAAGCTATGGTAAATTCGATGTTACTGATGATAGTGATATAAAAGAAGTAATTCAGAATCAAACTGAAGATTTGTATAATGCTTCTATTGCAAGTGAAAACTATGGCTTTTATCGTTTTTCTATAAGATGTATGGAAGAACGTATAGAAGAACAAGCAAAAAAACGAATTCCTGAAATCAATAGCAGATTAGATGCATTAAAAGAATCAATAAACAATTCAGAAATTGATTCATCAATTTACAATACATACATTGAAAAAATAACCCAGTACATCGACGTATGTAATTTTACAGCGGCAGAAGACCTTATCAATCGTATTGGAAATGATGATATTCACGATAATATTGATGTTTATTTATCATACGCAGAAGTTCTGAGCGATTTGCATAATCAATATGAAAAAATATATAATTTGACCTCTGATGCAAAAGTTTGTTTATGTCCGAATGATAAAGTAAAAGATACGATTATAAGATACATAAAAAATACTACGTCAGCAAAAAAGGATGAAAATGGTGGTATTCAGCTTATTCAAAAATGGATACGAGGAAAAGGAAAGGGAGTCGGAAGAATTCCGGAACTGTTATCTCATCTTGGAATCAACGCTGAGGTTAAAATGCTTTCAGTAGAATATGCCCAAAAGAAAGAGGTAGACTATTATGATTGCAAGCTGAGAAATTCAGGCGAAAATAAAACAGAATATCCTCATATAGTTGCTCCATTTGGTTCAGATGCGTATAAAACGTCTTTCAGAGTTGCTTGTTTTTATGGTACTTTTGATAAAAATAGAATTCTTGCAGAAATCAAGGAAATGAGTAACTACCAAAAGAACACTATAATCTTTGTTGACTATGCATTTAAGGAAAACGATAGAAGAGAACTTGCTAAAGAGCTAAGAAGACTTCATTATAACGAAGTTTATCTTGTTGTGGACAGAATTACGATTACATATCTGGCTGCACATTATCAAAAATCAACAATAACATCTCAATTGATGAAGCTCACAATGCCATTTACTTTCTATCAGCCGTATGTTCCTGATTCAGGAAATCCAATGCCGCCGGAAATGTTTGTTGGAAGAACTTTTGAATTAAATGAAATCAAAAATGTAAAAGGTGCTAATATGCTATATGGCGGTCGTCAGCTTGGTAAATCTGCATTGCTGAAAAAAGCAGCTTCTGACATTGACGGAAACGGAAGTTCTGTTGCCATTTATGTAGACATAAAAGAGAACAACGTTATCGAAGCTGCCAAAGCAATATCAAGAGCATTCATTCTGAGAGGAATTTTTAACCAGAATGATGAATTTGAGGACTGGAATGACTTGACATATTATATCGAAACCAAGATGATTGAACAGAAAATAGAGTATCTGTTACTTCTTATAGATGAAGGTGATGAATTTATCTCTGACTGCCGAAACAGTAAGTATCTGGCAATTGATTGCTTGAAGCGACTTGCAACAAACAGCAATATAAAGTTTAAGTATGTCATTGCAGGTTTACATAATCTTGTACGTTTTGATCATGCCGGTGCAAGAGATGATAATGTAAGCATACCTCATATCAAAACAATGACAATTAAGCCATTCAAATTTTCAGAGGCAAAACAACTTCTGGAATATCCTCTTGCTACTCTTGGCATATTTTTCAGTCAGGATACTAAATCAGATGGCTTAATTTCCACCATTCTTGCTACAACAAATTATTTCCCGGGATTAATCCAGTACTACTGTTCACAGGTTGTTGAGAGTCTGTGTTTTAATGATTGCCCTTGCTATGATAATCCAGATGCTCCTCCATACTATGTTACAGAAGCTCAGATTCAAAAAATACTCGCTAACGAGGAATTCACTGATAAAATCAAGGAAAAATTTCAGATTACATTAAGACTTGATACAGATTGTTACTATGACATTATTGCTTTATCAATGGCATGGCTTTGCTTTGAAAACGGTATGTCATCAGGTTACACAAAAAATGATGTTTATAGTATCGGTGAAAGTTTCAGCATAACGAAAATTACTGACCTTTCAATTGAAAGACTTTCCATGTTTATGGACGAGCTTGTTGATTTGAATATTCTTAGAAAATCAGGAAATGAAAAATATGTATTTTCACGCCGAAACTTTATTCGACTTGTTGGAACATATGAAGAAGTATTTGATAAATTGACAGATTACTCTTCAAAATAAGGAGGATGTATGCATAAAAGTATTTGGTGGAAAAAAATTAATAATGCCTCTCGATTTATACATGATATAACAGCGCCTTTACTTGCAAAACAATCTGTAATTATTTATAACAATGAAATCATTCCTTTTTATGATGAATTTAAAGAACGTATTATAGATAAACTTTCACGAAAAGATTCTTCAAACTCACTTAAAAATATAAATTTAAGCGACTTTGAAGATATAAATGATGTAGCAGACTTTTTACTAAAACAATACTGTTCTAAAGATGTTCAGGATGATTTTTTTCCTAAAAAAGATTTTTCAAAAGCAGAGTATCTATCAGAATGTACTTCCTTTCAGTTGAATTATTCGACAGTTTGGGTAAAAAATGTATCAGGGAACTTGGCGAATGAGTGGATTAATTTTATTAAAAAGTATGAAAAAAACTCACCGTATTACAAAGCAACATTTATCATAGAAATTAAAGATACTCCCTCTGACTTGAATAATAATAATACAATTCCTAACAGTCTGTATAGCGAAGATTATTTCAATAAATTCGACTATTTTGTATTTTGCTTCTTGATTGTTTCAACGTTTCCCGATATTAGTCATGAATTAAAACAGTATATGGCTGAATTAGTTGCATCAATATGCAGAAACAAAATAGAATTATGTGCTGAATTATGTGAATATGGAATCGATTTTATTAAAAAACCACATGAAATTTTAGAAAATATACTTGGCGATGAATATCATGAAATGGAAATCAACTCATTAATTTGGCAAACCCAGAATAGCGTCGTCTTTCCATTGCTTGAGTCATACAGAAGAATGATAGTCGATGATTACATTGATGCTATCAAAAGTGCAATGCCTTTTAAAGCAACTTATGGAATTGAAATCAATGAACCATACGAATTAGATCTTGGTAATATCCTATCACTGCATACACAAGTAAAGATTTCTCTTGAAAAAGATATTTACCAAAATATTTGAGCATTTGGTTGGCTTCTTGAACAGCATACCATACGGAAGTTCTTTGACCAAATCTAG
>CALFMA010000128.1 GCA_937880065.1 uncultured Ruminococcus sp. | reverse complement strand
CGCCTTCGCGAACCGAAAAAGGAGGTTCGGCTACTATCGCGTTGTTGATAAGTGACGTTATATCCTCAAGTGTATCAAGCTGATTATCTATCACTGTGTTCTGCGAAGAGTTTATGATGATAGACTGCACTTTTGCTCCTTGTTCAATCGCTTTAATTACCGAATATAGGTCAGAAGCTAAAACGATCGCAGGGTTTCCAGACAGCTGTCCAGAAAAGCATGAGCCTATATTGCCATCAGGTTGTACCTCGCCTATCAGCAAGACATTCTTTAAGGGTATTCCATTAATAAATGTCTGACCCAAATAATCCTTTGCATTCGATTTTTGAGTTACAACAAAAACAGATCCATCAAGATGAGTTTTATAGTCAAACAATGCATCAACAATTCCCTGTTTTGATGGAATTGCCTTCAATTCCTCTTTGGCTTGAGCAACAGAATAGTGCTCTTCAAAAACTTCTTGTGTTGTTATCTTTTTAATTTTGTCACTTGCAATTTGAAATATAGGAGCAAATTCAATAGGAATCAATGAAACGTTGTTTGTCGCAAAACGAGTATCTGCGAATTTTATTCGAATTCTCTCTCTATGATCCTTAGCATCTATTTCACATCCATCGTAAAGAACAACACATTTTTTATATTTTAATTTCTGCCCTAGTTTGAAATTGTGCGGATCATATGTAATACTGATTTTTCCAGCCGCAACATTAAAAACCACCTTGGATAAAACAAATTCATATAAAAGCTCTTTTATTTCGGGAAAAACAAACACGTTATGTCTTCCTTCTGTTTCAATCATGCTTTCAAGCATTTGAATACTTGCTTTTACTATAGGTGATACAGCTATGGCATTGTCACCATATTGCAAAGACATGTTGTCTAACACGGTGGGCGTAGACAATAATTCTTCGATGTATTCATTCCAAGAAAGCATGATTATGTCTCCTTTTAAAGTTTATTAAATCCTTTGTCGATAGCTTCTTCGTATATCTTAAGTACTTGAACCGCTTGCTTGTAAGAAGGTTTGCGATTTCTGGCAACCAACTGCGCTACAGAGAAGATAATGCTTCTCTGCCATCCTTGGAAATTATTCGTTTCCTTTGCCCATTTTGAAAGTGCGTACCACTCCGCTGCAGATATTGCAAATGCTTTGTCGATAAGCATCCTCTCATCTTCGGTAGTAACATTCAAAGATGATACCGTAGCCTTGCTTGAAGACGAAATTACATCAGCTGCATTTGCCACATCAACAAGTTCCGCTCTTAAAGTTTCTGTAATATCGTAGCTGTACTCCTTGATAGCGTTCCAGCACTGTTGCTTTTTGCACCATTCTCCAACATTAGCACCGCCAGGAGGATTTACAATCATCCTCTGAACAAATTTTGAAACCTCAACGATATTCTCCTCCAATGCAGGTGTCAAAGATTGATTTCTCCATATAGCATCAAGATCGATTCTTTGACCTGTTACGTGAGAGAGATATGCGATTGTGTATGTAACAATATTGGCACGATAACCGCCATACTGTTGTTGCTGTACAAGCTTCTCTGTTCTACGGAACAATATTGCTTTTGCAATCAATCGCTCGTAGTACTTTGCATCAGGCACGTAATTACCACGTTCAGCCAATCTCATAGTGAATTTCTTGAAGTTCTTCTGTGCTCCTTCACTCACGCAATATGGTAGCTGATCCCAAGTGTTCTCATACTTCGCCAAATCCGTTTTGGTAAACAACGGATGTGTTTCTTTATATGCTTTTCTTCTAAGAGTTGTTGTTTCTTTTGACAACATATCCGCGTATTGTCCACGTGCTCTCTCATAGAACCAGTTTTGCGGTTTCTGACCGCCCTGTGCAGGCGCCCATGTAATACGAGAAAGCTCCTCAATTTTTCTATGGAACGGGTCGTTTGCGGAAAAGTCAGCCATCTGAATTTTGTTTTGTGTATTTGCAAATGCAGAAATTTTAGGAACGATCTCATCCATGGCTGCGGCAGTGCTGATAACAGACAATTTCATCTGTACAAAAACCTTGCTCAGATCCACATCAAGTTTTTTGTCTTTCCACGCATTGTAAATAGATGCTGTAGTTTGTCCACCATTTACAATCTGCATATCTCGTATCTTTTTTATTGACGGTCTTCCGTTTTCATCCCTGACTACTTCTACACTCTCTGCGGTAACAGATATTCCATTGTTGTAGGCAAGAAACATGTCCGGCTCATCGCGGAGCGTATCCCTGATTCCCTTGTTAACTGCTCCTTTTACTTGTAAAAAGGATCTAACGTTTCTTTCAAGCAATCTAGGACCGTGCTCTTCATAAATACGTGCCAACAATTCACCATTAAGAATGGCAAGGTATACGCTATATACATTCGAGGTTGCATTTTCAATACAAGGTATTGTTACACCATACGATGAAAGGAAATCAATTTCTATCGTCTCTCTCATCTTTCCTGATGTAGTACAACGATAGAGTCTATCGATATCCCAAACAGAGAAAGAAACTTCAACGCCCGCTAAATCAATCTTTTCAAACGGAATAGACTTGCCTGTTCCGTTTGTCAACGCAATGATTCTGGCTTTCTTAATTTTCGCCTTTTGATTGTGTAATGTTATTGCAAACTCATATGTGTCGCTATCCTTTTCAAAAGCAGAATAGAGATCGCTCGTTGCTCTTCTATAGAGCTGAATGCCTCTTTTTACAGCCGCATCAATATCAGTTCTCGATACAGATGTGAGTGCAGTATTTTCGTTATATACACTAACAAAAATATCGATTTCTTCATAGGACTCAGAAATGTGATAAGCGTTCAGCTGCAATCCGTAACCCCTGAAAGGGCAAATTATCGGATCTTCCACCTCACCAGCTTCTTCTAAGTATCCGAGCATTACGGCTGTGAAAAAATCCTGAGGTTCCCAGCCGTGAGTTTCTACGTCTTGAGCCAATGAAATTTCTTCACAAAAACTCGAATAGAACTCGTTAATGGATATGTCCTTGCTCATTTTATCTCTCCAACATTTCCTTTATTTTTTCTGCTATTCCCCTTGCCATTAAAGGAGGAACCGCGTTTCCGACCTGAGTAAATGCCGCAGTTCTGGAACCTTCAAAATAGAAATCATCTGGGAATGATTGAATACGTGCCGCTTCTCTAACCGTGATCGATCTCGCCTGATCAATATCGGGATGGATAAAATAATGACCATCCTTAGATATGTGTGCCATCATCGTATGGCACGTAGGCAGGTCCGAAGCAACAACTTTAAATCTATCCAAAAAAGCTGTACGATTTCGATGAGTACAAAGTTCTTCTGGAAGATCAGTATACTTAATTCGTTTTTTATCTTTAACCCATGCCGTTATTACTTCTTTGTAAATTTTTCGATCACGAGAGATATGCGGTCTGGCTACATGCCACGTCAAAATATCGTCTTTTTTTCGAATACCAGTTGTTTCTAAATACGCACTAAAGTTTTTTGTTGCATAAGAATTATTGCTCTCTCCTGATTGAATCTTAGGAAGATCGGACAACAGGTCTGCAACCTTATATGCAGAAGTTTTTTCGACGAAAGAAGGATACTTATAATGCAAGTCCTTTTTCCAGCCTATCAAGATCACCCTTCTTCGATCCTGCAATACATCAAAGCTTTTTGCATTCAAAACAGCGTGATCAATCGTATATCCAGCAGCCTTAAATGCCTTTTTCATATCTTCAAAATACTGCCCACCATTTGCTGTAAGCAAGCCGGGAACATTTTCAAAAACAAACATGGTAGGGGTGTATTTTTTGAGAACTTCAATATACAGTTTGTAAAGATAATTTCGAGGATCTCCTACCATATTATCGCTTTTTACTGCACGTCCTACAAGAGAATATGCTTGGCATGGGGGGCCGCCAACAATTAAATCCACTTGGTCTATATGTTGCTCTGTTTTTAAAGCATCAATTAACTCGAACAATTCCGGCATGTTTTCGGCACTCATTGTTTGATGTATTACAGATTTCAAAACAATTTCGGGAACTAAGTCATACAACTCATCTTTAGAGATTTTTCCGCAAAGATACTTCTTATACTCATCCAGTTTCCCGTTTTGTTTGAGATAGTAATATACTGCACGGGTTTTAAGCGTTTGACATGCATCATAGTTCATCTCAACATGGGCAATTGGATTAAAACCTATTGATGTGAAACCTTCGGATAATCCTCCAGCACCTGCAAATAAATCTATATAATTCATTGCTTACACCGATGCCTTTCCAGTTTTCACCCACTCATCAACTTCGCTGGGCTTGAATTTCCAATTGCGCCCAACTTTATGAGCAGGAAGCTCTTTTTCCGCAATCCAAGCGAGCAATGTATCGCGGCTGACACCTAAATAAGCACATATTTCCTTTGTTGAATACCAACGTTCGGGAGTTTGACTAATCTCTTGCATAATTATTCTCCTTGCAGTGATTATAGTTATACAAGGTAATTATATCATATAATATATAACTTTGCAAGAGTTATTGTCGATTTATGGGGTGTTTATGTCCATTTATTACCGAATAATATTCATTTTTTGCATTATATTTTAATCTTAACTGAACAAGTGCATTTCCAACTCTTAATCACCCCCAATCCTCTTTTATGATAGCACCATTTTT
>CALFMA010000127.1 GCA_937880065.1 uncultured Ruminococcus sp. | reverse complement strand
TGTCTAAACAGCGTGTTCAAAAGCATTACAGCCGACAACGGATCAGAGTTTGCTCGTTTGAGTGAGCTGAAAAGCAGCGGTATTGCGGTGTATTTCACACATCCATATTCGTCTTTTGAGAAGGGTACAAATGAATGTCACAACAGAATGCTGAGACAATTCGTACCAAAGGGCAAAAGCATTGCAGACTATTCTCAGGAGGATATTGCGTATTTCGCTGACCTTATCAATGGATTGCCTCGAAAATGGCTTGGTTACAACGCACCGGAGGCATTATTTGAGCAAGAGCTTGACCGTATCTACGCACTGAACGAAGTTGCTTGACGAGCGCTGCAGCATAGCTTTTTCGTTCGGGCTACGCCCTCTCATCAAAGCTATGCTGCCATTTGATAACCTCTGGCACTGGTTATACCCTTGAATTGTAAATTTTCTGTGAAATGTTGCATGTTGCTATTGCAATTTTAAAAAATAATATTGTATAATAAAGGAGTTTATGATATGAAAAAAATTAAAGTATATTGTCTTCCTTATGCAGGAGGATCAAGGAGTATATTCAATGATTGGGTTGACGAATACAAGAATATTGCAGAGATAGTTCCGTTGGAATATAGTGGACATGGAAGCAGATATGGAGAAGAATTATACACATCTGCTGATAAAATGGCTGATGATATTTATAAATGCATAGTATCGCAGAGACCTGAAAATTATATTATCTACGGTCACAGCATGGGATCGCTTATTTCACTTTTAACAGCTATCAGATTAGAGAAGAATTATTTACATGCTCCTAAGGCTGTAATAATCGGCGGTACACGTCCTCCTCATCTTAGTTATAAAGAGGAATGTATAGCTAATTTGCCCAAAGATGAATTTATGCAAAAGATATTTGATTTGGAACAGACAGATCCTGACATAATGAATGAACCTGAGTTTGTTGATCTTTTTTATGATATTATTCATGCAGATGTAGTTCTTGGAGAAAATTATACCGGTTTTTCTAAGCTTCCTCAAATAAAAACCAATTTGTATGTAATGACCGGCTTGCAGGATGATGAAGCACCTGTTGAAGATATGGAAGAGTGGAAAAACTATTGCAGCGGATTGTTTGAACTCAAGACTTTTGATTCCGGACATTTTTTTCCATTCAAATATGAAGGATTCCATGAGTACTTTGCAGAACTGATCAGATCAGTTTAATTGATGAATTGTTTGATAGAAAGGGGTATGATATGATGCAGATAAGTCTTGTACAATTAGATATAAAATATGAGTCTTATGAACAGAACATGGAAAGTGTTCAAAAATACATTATTGAAGCATCACAGAAAGGTTCAGATATTATTTTCTTTCCTGAAATGACATTTACAGGATTTTCGATGAACGTTGAAAAAAATGCGGAACTATGTAAAAACACAATTGAAAGAGTAAAAGAAATGGCATATGGGAGAATAGCCGTTGGATTCGGATGGGTAAAACAAACAGAAGAAAAAGGTGAGAATCACTATACAGTGATCTCACCGGATGGAACCGTACTTGCAGATTATGTAAAAATGCATCCATTTTCATATAGTGGAGAAGACAAGTATTATAATGCCGGCAGCAAACTTTCATCGTTTATTTACTGTGGGAAAAAAATAAGTATATTTATATGCTATGATCTTAGATTCCCTGAAATATTTCAGGCAGCATCAAAAGATTCGGAAGTAATTGTTGTTGCTGCGAATTGGCCTGAAAGGCGAAGTGACCATTGGAAAACTTTATTAAAGGCTCGTGCAATTGAAAATCAATCATGGATTCTGGGTGTGAATTGTTATGGTAATCAGCAGGAACTTCATTATAGTGGAGACAGCAGTATAATTATGCCGGATGGGACAATAGAAGCTGCAATAAACAATGCTGAGGGAATGATTTCGGTGGTTATAGGGGATGAAATGGAAACTGCGAGAAATAATTTCCCAATTAAGCATGACAGAAGGACTGAGTTGTATAAGAAACTATATAAAGGAAGTGAAGAAAAATGAATTATGATATCGAAAAAGTGAGTGATTTAGTACATAATATGGATGAAATAATATGTGAATTGGTTGAGTTGTATGGTGAAGTACCTTCTGTGTATCGAAATCTTGAAATGATAAAAGCAGATGTGGAAGTATTGAAGCATAGTACAATGATAGATTAAAAAGATGAAGAGGAAAGGACAGTTACGAGTAAGTAACTGAAAGAAAAAATGAATAATGCAATGCACTGGAGTGTAATAAACAATTACTACACAGTAGAACAGCTGAGAGAATTACAGCTGAAAAGATTCAGAAAGATATGTGAGCATGCGTATCAAAATTCGCCTGCTTACAGGAAATTATACATTGAAAAAGAATTTGATCCATCACAATTAAAAACCATAGATGATATCAGAAAGGTGCCGATAATTGATAAGTCATTTATCAGCAGTACTTTAGACGATACGGTTTATGGTTCAATGCTTGCTGTTGATGCAGATGATGTATTCTTTTATCATCAGACAAGCGGAACGACTTCGACACCTGTTTGTCAGCCGGATACGGTTACTGACTGGTCATTCAATGGTGAAGGCTGGGCTGAGCTTATGTGGGAAATAGGTGTCAGACCTCATGACAGAGTAATGGTGGCGTTTAACTATAATCTTTTTATTGGATTCTGGGGCGCACACTATGGCTGTGAAAGAGTGGGTGCAGAGGTAATAGCCGGCGGTGGACTTACTTCTGAGCAAAAGTTGCTCAAGATAAAAGAACTTGGAGTAACAGTTCTCGCCCTTACGCCTACATATGCTTTTAGATTAATAGAGGCAGCGGAGAAGAATAAAATTAATTTGAAAACATTAAAAGTGAGAAAAATCATATGTGCAGGTGAACCGGGAGCACTTATTCCATCAGTAAAGCAGAAGCTTGAAGAAGCATGGGATTGTGATGTATACGATCATATAGGAGCTACCGAAGTAGGTCCATGGGGATTCGAGTGCAGTGCAAAGTGCGGAAGTATGCATATAAACGAATCTATGTTTTATCCTGAGTTAATAAAAATGGATTCAGAAGAACCAATAACTGAACCTAACGAGTATGGAAGAGTGGTAATAACGACTTTTGACAGAAAGGCAAGACCATGTATACGTTTCAATACTAATGATATAGCTTGCTGGGCTGAGGAGAAATGCAGCTGTGGTTCAATTTACAGGATGTTCAAAGGTGGAATCCAAGGCAGAGGCGATCATATAATCAAAGCAAGAGGTACTTTTATAAATCCCGTAGTTATAGAAAATATCATAGTAAATGAAGAATGCGTTGATCGTGAGCATAGAGTATTGGTAAATCCATCCGGAAATATGCTGATGGTGCAAGTGGAAGCGTTGCCCGGAGTTGAAAAAAAGGATTATGAAAAGATAGCGGCAAGGCTCAAGAAAAACATATTTAATTGTACTTTTCTTAATTTTAAGATTGAGATGCTTCCTTTTGGAACACTTGAAAGAAGTGAAGCAAAGTCCAAAAAGGTCATAATAGTTAATGATGGACTTGTTGGTAAGGCAAGAGAATTAAATAAAAAGGAGAAATGAAATGAATAGATTTTTAAATGATCAATATCTTGATTCTATGAATTTTCTTAATGAAGCATGTATAAAGTATCCGGAAGCCATATCGTTTGGCTCAGGAAGACCTGTTGAAGAGTTCTTTCATCTTGAAGATACAGTTAGTGGAGTAAAGAGATATGCGGAAATAAGAGGGATAGATCCGAATTTTCTTGGGCAGTATAATATGACCAAGGGTATAATAAATGATTTCGTTGCGAAGCTTGTTAAGAATGATGAGGGGATTGATATTTCTCCTGAAGATATTGTTATTACTGATGGTGCACAAGAAGGCATGGCTATACTTATAGATACATTGTTTGATAAGGAAGACGTACTGCTTGTAACAGATCCTTCATATGTGGGATTTATCGGCTATGCAAAGATAGCAGGAATAGATATCCGAGTAGTAAAGCGCAATGACACAGGTATTGATTTTGAGGATCTTCAGCGAGTTATTGATGCTGTAATCAAAGAAGGAAAAAACATTGCTGCAATGTATGAAGTACCTGATTTTCAGAATCCGACAGGAATCAGTCTGCCATTGAAAGAAAGAAAAGATCTTATAGAGCTTGCAGAAAAATATGATTTTA
>CALFMA010000126.1 GCA_937880065.1 uncultured Ruminococcus sp. | reverse complement strand
TCTGTTGACAGAAAGGAAAGGTGATATTTTTGACTGATAACAATATTTATAAAATGGCTGAAATGGCTGATACTGTCATTAAAGATGTGCCGACTCTGAATATTCTTATTTGCTATCTGATGAAGAAAATCGACAGGCCTGTCAATACGGAGCATCTGTATGATATTCTCATTGCCACAGGTCTTGTTAACTATTTTTATTATCAGGATTCTATTGCCTTTCTCCTTGAAAATGGCCATATCACCATAGAAAAGGACGAGGAGGGCAACGAGTGTTATGTCCTTATGCAAAAAGGGAAAATCTGTGCAAGGGAACTGAAAAAATACGCTCCCAAGTCATACCGTGACAACCTTGTTCTTGCGGCTCTTAAATATTTTGCAAGGCTAAAAACAGAACAGGAAGTCAAGCTTGAATACATCGAAAAAGACAACGGCTGCTATGTCTGCGTTACCTGCCACGATGTAAGCTGTGACCTTATGGAACTGAAACTTTTCACTCCCGACAGGACACAAGCGGAATTCCTCGGAGAGAAAATTATGCTTAATCCCGCAGTTTTCTATAGCAAGGTAATTGAACTTGCTTTGGGTAATGAGGAGATTTCCTATGACCTTACTGACAATTGATTCTTCAACTCAACCCTCTATGACGGCTGTTGTAATCATTGCAGCAGTTGTTTTCATAGTTTCAACAGTTGTCAGCAGTTTTATCTCATATAAAATCAAACTCCGTAATTTACAGCGATTGGATGAAAATGACGATGAACAAGCATCTGTTGATAACGAGGAATAACGCATAACAGGAGGTGTACCTATGCTGCCCTTTCGTGAACGCCAATATCGCAGAGATATTTATCTGTACGTCGATTCATTCTGTGTTGGTTTCCACAAATTGGAAACCATCGAGGAATTTTTTGATGAATACAGCCGCAACGCAGAAAAGCTTGCTGAGGATATTTCCGACAGCAGCGTAATTCTCTATGCAATTATGGAATACGATGAGCAGGTATTCGTTTCCGCCAACTTTATGCTCCTTGAAATGCCTTATCATCTATATCTTGAAACAGTACACAGGCTTCTGAGCGAAACAAGGGTGTTTTTCGTCAGAGGCAGAAAGGAATATAATGACCAGAGCTAAGAAAATTATTGCCGCCGCAGCTTCACTTGTGCTGGCATTAACTGCACAGCCTTCAAAGGCTTTATGTGCCGAAACTCATACCGTCACAATTATTGACTTTAACGGAAAGGTTATGACTACCCTTACCGTTCCCCACGGAAGTCCTGTGGATTTCAGCAAAATTGATATTTCCTCTCTTGAATACCACATTGACGAATACACTCAGGTAGGCTTCAACGGCTGGAGTATGTATCCTTCAAGTGTAACCGAGGACCTTGCAATTTATGCCCTTTTTATCCGTATGAATATTGAATGTAAGGAATCCCCAAAAAAGACTGAATATTTTTCAGACAGCGGAAATATCAACACAAACGGGCTGAATGTTACAATTACAAAATATACGCAGCTGCCCCAAAAGGACGAAAACGGTGCGTTTATTACAAAAAAAGATGAAATCAATATCAGCGAAACCTGTACCGCATCCCCTGCAACAATCGAGGAGGCATTTGCAAAAAGCGATAAAGCAGAAGTGAAAATCACCCCCCCCGGAAGCAATAAGCCTATTTTAAAGTATAATATCACAAAAACAAAAGGTTTTGGAGATATTAATTCCGATGAAACCGTCAGCTCCTCCGATGCCTCTGCTGTTCTTGAACTGTATGCAAAAACAGCTACAGGAATTATAGAAAGCATTGATGACAAAAAAATGCTGATATGCGACATAAACCGTGATACGTCGCTTGACGCTTCTGATGCTTCAATTATTCTTGATTATTATGCAACTTCTTCAACTACAGCAAAGGAATTGAACTGGGACGTTTTTTTCTCTGATTATTCAGCTGAAACATAATAACATCTTGTAAATTTTTTATAACATCATGTAAATTTTCTATAAACGCTATTGACTTTTATGCACGTTTGAGCTATAATTATAAATGAAATATAGTTGCTTAGAAAACACATAATGAAAGGAATTAAAACTATGAAGAAAAAAAGTAGTTATTTCAATCCGACTATCGT
>CALFMA010000125.1 GCA_937880065.1 uncultured Ruminococcus sp. | reverse complement strand
CAAAAAGACGAAGGCAGAAAGGAAATTTATCAAGGAAGAAAAACGCAGGAATGCTACCGCATTTCAAGCTTTTCTGACGCAGAGAAATTTTCTTTATGTCGAGTATTTGCCGGTAAGGTTTAGTTGGTGGAGCAATATTATATTTACTTACGCTAATGGTCTTTTCTGTGCATTCCAACGGTCGTATCCTTGGGCATATCCACTTTTTATATTTTCAAGAGGGATTATGTAAACTTCAACATCTCTGAATTTCTGCGGATTTCCCTTTACAAAAAATCTGACACCAAATTGTTTTTCATATTCAAGCTTTCTTCGCTTTGTATAAGGAAGATTCTGATTAACAGCGGGTGGAATCTCGAAATCTCTATCCTCCCACCAAAGGACGCAGCTTCCGTCACTTCTTTTTCGCTTTTCAAGGGTAATAGGGACGATTTTACAGTTTTCACTGCCGTAACAGCTTTCAAATGTAGCATTATATATTATAACATCATCGTTTTCAATATAATCACCTGTGAACATTATGGCAACGCCCTTAGAACGTCCTCCTTTGTTGTTTACAAATACTACTGAATTTATATCAGCTTTGCATGGAGTAAGACTGTACAAATTTATATGCAGATTAGCGGGTTCTTCCTCTGATATTGGTAACAAAGAAAAATAAAGCTTAGTCAAGCAGTTTTTATCAACATCTTCTGTATAGTCTGCTTCAAAGAGGCATTGTTCCTTGTCCATATTCATAAGTTCTGCGATATTGTATATCATATCTTCTGCAAATATATATTCTTCATTTGTTATTTCCCGAAATCTGTCAAAATCGCTTATTATTTTTTCCCAACCTGAAATAGTTGTATTTCTTGGGAGTTCCATTCCTTCGTAAACAGAGCCTGAATTTATCCATCCATCTGTTTTATCGGAAGAATTAAGAAGATGCATAAAAGCATAATCGCTGTCCATACAGGAAGCTGCAATTACGTATGTTCCAAATTTCTCAGAAATTGGTTGAGCTGTATTTCTCGTGTCTTCATCGCTGTTAAAATTGTAACAATCAGATGATACCGATACCCATGAGCTGTTTTCGGGTGCGTAAATTGCAATAGTAACTTCGGAATTTTCAGGACTTTCAAGACGTGTGTAGCCTTTCTTAACCATATCTTCTATAAGATATTGTAAAAGCGAATCTAAAGTAATTGTGTTGTTTTTCTTTATATGCAGATTTGAAAAAAACATTCCCATATTCTTTACTCCTGTTTTTAAATAAAACGCCCGATTTCTCGGGCGTTTCGTTATATCTTACTTACATGAATTAGTTGATGCTTCTCTTAACGTATGTTGTATGGAGAAGCTCGTGTGCCTTATGGCTACCCGGCTTTTCAAGGAACTCATCATAGATAGCCTTGATAGCAGGGTTCTCGTGGGACTGTCTTACAGGCATCTCAGCGTCGATATTATAAAGAACCTTAGCTCTTTCAGCTCTGATATCAACGAAGTTTCTGATACCCATAGCAACCTGAGGCTGACCGCCGCCGTTTACACAGCCGCCGGGACATCCCATGATTTCGATGAAGTGGTAATCAGCTTCACCCTTCTGTACCTTCTCAAGAAGCTCCTTAGCATTAGCAAGACCGCTTGCAACAGCAACCTTAACGTCCATGCCGGCAACATTGTATGTTGCTTCCTTGATTCCCTCTGTACCACGTACCTCTGGGAAGTCAATTGGATTCTCGCCTGTGAGTGTGTATACAGCTGTTCTGAGAGCAGCCTCCATAACACCGCCTGTAGCACCGAAGATTACAGCAGCACCTGTTGAAATTCCGAGAGGATCATCAAACTTCTCATCTTCAAGACCGAGGAAGTTGATACCTGCACGCTCAATCATTCTGCCAAGCTCACGTGTTGTGAGTGAGTAATCAACATCAGGTACACCTGCTGCGTTCTGGTCATCTCTGCCAATCTCGAACTTCTTAGCTGTACAAGGCATGATAGATACCATAACGATATTCTTAGGATCAACGCCAATCTTTTCAGCGTAGTATGTCTTAGCTACAGCACCGAACATCTGCTGAGGTGACTTACAAGAAGAAAGATTCTCTGTCATCTCAGGGAAATAATGCTCGCAGTACTTAACCCAACCGGGTGAACAAGATGTGATAAGTGGAAGCTTTCCGCCGTTCTTAACTCTGTCAAGGAACTCGTTAGCTTCTTCCATAATTGTAAGGTCAGCAGCGAAATCAGTATCGAATACCTTATCGAATCCGAGTCTTCTGAGAGCTGCAACCATTTTGCCCTCAACATTTGTGCCGATAGGAAGACCGAAGCACTCGCCAAGACCTGCACGAACAGCAGGAGCTGTCTGAACGAGAACAACCTTCTCAGGATCAGCAATAGCCTCAAGAACAGGCTTGATGTAATCCTTTTCAGCAATAGCACCAACAGGACATACAGCAATACACTGACCGCAGGATACACAGCTTGTTTCGCCGAGTCCCATATCAAATGCAGAACCGATATATGTCTTGAATCCACGCTCGTTTGCGCCGATTACGCCAATGCCCTGTGTGTTAGCACATACAGCTACACAACGACGGCAAAGGATACATTTGTTGTTGTCACGGTACATATGAG
>CALFMA010000124.1 GCA_937880065.1 uncultured Ruminococcus sp. | reverse complement strand
CTTATATTCTCAGATATCGAAATGGTTGACCGCCGTATCGACCGCGCTAAAAAGGCTGCTAAGGGAGATAAGAAGTATCTTGCTGAAATCGATTTCCTTGAAAGACTTAAAGAGCATCTTGAAAACGGTAAATCAGCAAGAGGATTCGATTTCACCGATGATGAGCGTGAACTGATAAAATCAACTCCCCTGCTTTCTGCTAAGCCTGTAATCTACGCCGCAAATCTCTGTGAGGCTGATTTTGCCGGAAATATTGAGAATAACGAGAATTACTGCAAGGTACGTAAGCTTGCAGAGGAAGAAAATTCCGCTGTACTCCCGATATGTGCACAGACAGAGGCTGAAATCGCTGAAATGGACGAGGAAGACAAGGCAATGTTCCTTGCTGAACTTGGACTTGAAGTTTCAGGACTCAACAGAATTATCAAGGAGGGCTATGCACTTCTCGGACTTATTTCCTACCTTACAGCAGGTAAGCCTGAGGTTCGTGCATGGACTATCAAGCAGGGTACAAAAGCTCCCCAGGCAGCAGGTAAAATCCATACCGACTTTGAAAAGGGCTTTATCCGTGCAGAGGTTATTGCTTTTGACGACCTTATGGAATGTGGCACAATGGCAGCTGCAAAGGAAAAAGGTCTTGTTCGCCTTGAAGGTAAGGAATACGTTATGAACGACGGAGATATTGTTCTTTTCAGATTTAATGTATAATACTTAAAGATTATATTTCCCCGAAAAATACTTCGGGGAAATATTTTTTACAAAAATTTCACACACAACCTATTGCATTTTCTGTCGATTTATGATACAATATCATTGTAGGGATTCATCACTTTACCGCATACCAAAAGTATGCAAAAATTTCAAAGGGGGTATACTATGGACATAATCCTATGGGCGGTACTTATTGTTGTATTTGTCATTGTGGAATTCTGCACGGTTCAGCTTGTTTCAATCTGGCTTGCTGTTGCATCATTGATTACGCTGATATGCTCACTCTGCTTTGACAGTCTTTCTCTCATCGGTCAGCTGGCAATTTTCGTCATAACATCTGCGATACTTGTGACGACAACTCTGCCGCTAATCAAAAAAAGACTCAACAAAAAGCACATTGCAACAAATTCCGAGCTTGAAATCGGCAAAAACGCTACTGTTATCGAAGAAATCAATCCCGATAAGGGAACAGGGCGTGTAACACTTAACGGTGTTGACTGGGGTGCTGTTTCGGCTGATAACGGAATTATTCCAAAGGACAGCGTTGTTGTTGTCAAAGAAATCAAAAGCACAAAACTCATTGTTGAAAAGAAAATTTAAGTATAGGAGATTATTTTTATGGGAAATTTAGGTACTATTATTATTCTTGCAATTATTGTATTTGCAATCATTATTTTCATCAGATGCTTTAGAATCGTACCACAGGCTCACGTTTTTGTAATTGAGCGTCTTGGTTCATTCAAAACTGAATGGGAAACAGGTTTCCACGTTCTTGTGCCTTTCATCGACAGAATTGCAAGCCGTGTTTCACTTAAAGAAAAGGTTGTTGACTTCAAGCCGCAGCCTGTTATCACTAAGGATAACGTAACAATGCAGATTGATACTGTTGTATTCTATCAGATTACTGATGCTAAGCAGTACACATACGGTGTTGAGCGTCCTCTCGCAGCTATCGAGAACCTTTCCGCTACAACACTCCGTAACATCATCGGTGAACTTGAACTGGACGCTACACTTACTTCCCGTGATGTTATCAACACAAAAATTACAGCTATTCTCGACCAGGCTACTGACCGCTGGGGTATCAAGGTTAACCGTGTAGAGTTGAAGAACATTCTTCCTCCCCGTGAAATTCAGGACGCTATGGAAAAGCAGATGAAGGCTGAGCGTGAAAGACGTGAAAAGATTCTTCAGGCTGAGGGTGACAAGAAGTCACAGATTCTCGTTGCAGAAGGTGAAAAGGAATCACAGATACTTCGTGCACAGGCTAAGAAAGAATCACAGATTCTTGAAGCTGAGGCTGAAAAACAGGCACTCATCCTTAAGGCTGACGCTGTAAGAGAGCAGAAAATTCTTGAAGCTACCGGTGAAGCTCAGGCTATCGAGCTTGTACAGCAGGCTCTTGCTGACAGTCTTGTTAAATTGAATTTTGCTGCACCTACTGACAATGTTATCAAGCTTAAATCTCTTGAAGCATTTGCAAAGGCTGCTGACGGCAAGGCTACAAAGATTATTATTCCGTCAGAAATTCAGGGACTTGCAGGCCTTGCAACATCTTTGACAGAACTTGCAAAGAAAGATTAAGCAAAACTATATATCC
>CALFMA010000123.1 GCA_937880065.1 uncultured Ruminococcus sp. | reverse complement strand
AAGCTTTACTGCCAGTACACAGGTATGAACGAGCAGGCTATCAGAGATACTTACAGAGAGCGTGCTGAGGGTGAAGTTAAGCTTCGTCTTGCTCTTGAAAAGATTGCAGAACTCGAGAACTTCGAGGCTACAGAGGAAGATCTCAACAATACTCTTGGTGAGATTGCAGCTGCAAACAATATGGATATCGCAACAGTAAGACAGTTTGTTTCACCATTTGCTCTTGCTGACGACATCAAGGTTCAGAAGGCTATTGATTTCGTAAAGGAAAATGCAGTAGTTGAGAACACAGAAGAAGCTGCTGAATAATCAAAGATTATATCCGTTGTCCCGTGTATGCGGGACAATGGTTTTATTAAGATATTTCGACAAAATACGAGAAAGGGCGATGAATTATGAGTTTTATTCCTTATGTTGTTGAGCAGACAAGCCGTGGAGAGCGTTCATATGATATTTTCTCACGACTTCTGAATGACAGAATTATTATGCTTTCCGATCAGGTTAATGATGCAACTGCAAGTCTTGTTGTTGCACAGCTTCTTTTCCTTGAAAGTCAGGACTCCGAAAAGGATATTTCGCTTTACATCAATTCCCCCGGCGGCTCAATTACCGCAGGTATGGCTATTTATGATACAATGCAGTACATCAAGTGCGATGTATCCACAATCTGTACCGGTATGGCAGCTTCAATGGGAGCATTTCTCCTTGCAGCAGGAGCAAAGGGCAAGCGTTTTGCACTTCCAAACAGCGAAATCATGATACATCAGCCACTTATTTCAGGAGGTCTTGGCGGTCAGTGTACCGATATTAAAATTCATTCCGACCACCTGTTGAGAACACGTCAGAAGATGAATGAGCTTCTTGCACAGAACACAGGAAAGTCAATTGAACAGGTTGAAATTGATACAGAGCGTGACAATTATATGACTGCAAAGGAAGCACTTGAATACGGAATTATTGATAAGGTTATCGAGAAAAGGTAGGGAATCCTATGGCAGAATTCAAGGTATGTAATTTTTGCGGACGAGGCGAAAATAGCACAGGTGCTATGTTTTCCGCAGGTACAACGAATATTTGCGATGAGTGTATTATTTACTGCTATGAGCAGCTTATGGGCCCTGAACTGATGAAAGCAAAGAGCAAGGGGATGAGCAATAGCCGTCTGACTTCATCTTCCGAAGTGAAGCTTATGAAGCCTGCTGAAATCAAGGCATATCTTGACGATTATGTAATCGGTCAGGACGATGCAAAGATTTCCCTTGCAGTTGCGGTTTATAACCACTATAAGCGTATTCTTAGTCAGGAAAAGAAAGCACCGAAGGGAAAAGATGACGGAATTGAGCTTCAGAAAAGTAATGTTCTGCTTCTCGGACCCACAGGTGTCGGTAAAACTCTTTTGGCTCAGAGCCTTGCACGTTTTCTTGACCGCCTTTGCAACGAAGGGAATTTGGCAAAGACCATCCTCTACTGCATCAACCCCTCCGACAACGAAATGCTGGCCACAATGATCGGCAACTTCCAGGAGGCACCCACACCGGGCAAGATTCAGTTCGGAAGCGGATGGTGGTTTAACGACCAGAAAGACGGCATGGAACGGCAGATGAATGCACTGTCTGTACTCGGACTCCTAAGCCGTTTTGTGGGCATGCTCACCGACAGCCGTTCCTTCCTGTCCTATCCTCGCCACGAATATTTCCGCCGCACGCTTTGCAACCTGCTCGGCAACGACGTGGAGAATGGCGAACTTCCTGTAGAAGAAATGGAAAGAATCGAAGGAATGGTGCGCGACATTTGCTACTATAACGCCAAGAATTTCTTTAATTTCTAAAGGAATAACATATAAAGACAAACCGGCAAACCCCTCAGGTTTGCCGGTTTTTTCATGCATGCACCTCAGCCACAAAGCTATACCCATCCGATTTGAAATGCAAGAGACTTAGCACGTAAGGCATCCGCAAAATTCCGCCGGCATAAAAAGCATGCCCGTTTGTCTGCTCTGTAAGCGCCACCTCACAAGCACCCTGAATTCATTCAAATGAGAAGCGATACGTTAAAACAAACTATTTTTTGTAAACACAACCGACTAAACCGAATATTTTATATAATTTTGCAAGATGAACAATTCAAATACAAACGATATGAAGAAAACCCTTTTACTTTTGTTGGCCGCACTTACGGCAGGCTACATACAAGCACAAATCAAATACAACGTAACCATTGAGGGAGTCACAGCCCAAACCCTGTATCTGGTGTCAGTGGAAGACAAAAGCGTGCTCACCCAGCAGGCTCCCGACGAAGCAGGAATAGTTCATCTCAGCGGAGAAACCAAAGAAGCATCCGTGGTTGCCCTTTCTGGCACAAGCAGCCTCAGAGCAGCAATGGCA
>CALFMA010000122.1 GCA_937880065.1 uncultured Ruminococcus sp. | reverse complement strand
TAAACTTACAGAACATAGTGATTATAAATGGGTTGATATTGAAGAAATCAAAAATAGTCTTCCACTCACCCCTGCTGAACGCTATGAAAAATACATCACTGAATATGAACTTCCAGAATTGATTTTGTCATCTTTCAATTTTGTAGCATAATAGTTAAATCTTTTCCTTCTTCATAATCTTCATGTTTAGACAAATATGTTAAATCATAATCGTTTGAACCTTGTCTCCATGAAATCACATCATTTTCTGATATATCAGTGAAAGTTAGTTCAATAACTCCGCCAAAACCATGTCTTGGTTTTACATAAAGTCGATCTTTAAACGTATAATAATTATTCGTGCTATCCCAATTCATTTCCGGCTCAAAAACACCCTTAGTCGTTGCATCAGCTTCAAAAGTTTTTGTACCATTAAAGACTTCCTTTTCACCAAAAATATGAAGCTGATCACTGATTACCCTTGAAGTACCATTACCTTTGCTTTCTTCGCCGCTATAAATCTCAAATTGACCGTTTTTGTCTATTTCAGCATCAGCAATATGTGTAAGCGTTTGTGTCGCTTTAGCAGTATAATGATTATCTTTATAATATTCATATTCAACTTTAAATTCACCATTACTATACAAAGGAGTACCTAAACGGTCTGACTTATAAATCTCAAACTCAGCATTTGGTTCATTTCCCTCAGCAAAAGTCATCTTGTTAGTATTATTATTAGCGTCGTTTTCGGTATCATACCACTCTTTATTCAGTTTAATACCTATCTTTGCCTTATTCTCAATAATAAACTTTCGTCCGTCACCGTCCTCGTAATCAACATAGAAGTTTCCATTAACATTTTTCACAAAACCATCGTCATTGCCGTTTTTCAAAAGATAACCGTCTACTTTAACTTCCTGAATATAGTAGTAATACTTCTGATCGTATTCATCTTTCAGTTTAAGTTTTTCATATCCAGCAGTAGTTTTAAGTATGATATTATCATTTGTAACCTCTACATCACTGTAAATAGCACCATCATTAAAATCACTTTTTTTAGGATCATCTATTTTCTCAAGTGAACGATAAATGTTAACCTTAACTGTCTTATCGGGATTATCTGCATCTACTGTTCCTGTGTCATCATACCACTTTTTCTGAATGTCAAGAACCATATCCTTGGTGAAGTTCTGAATGTGGAGTACGCCTCTTGTTTCACGTGAGGGAGGAAAAGACATATAATAATACTCTTGTGATGTATCTCTGTCGCCCTTGCTTGGATCAAAAACATTGTTATCATCTGCGTCATAAAAACTCTGTGTTTCAACTACACGATATGAACCCTCTGGAATTCCACCCCAGCTGAAATAGTAACCATTAGTAAAATGAGTAGGATTATTTTCACCGTTATATGTAATAACAATATTATTCCATTCTCTTTCTTCAAGATGAAGTTTAACCTTATAGGTATTACTATCTGTAAGCCAACCTTTTTCATTCAATGTTTCATAATTAAAGTATTCAGGTTGATATTTTGTAACTGTACCATCAGCATTTTTCTTTTCATAACGATCCACAGTTCCATCAGTTTTAAGGACACGATATAACTCTGATTCCCCACCTATAGCGTCCTTATGAACATACTTTTTGTTTTGGCCGTCTGCACTTATAACTTGAAAATCACAAGTAAAATCATAATTATCATCTGGGAAATTTTCACTATTATATTCTACCCATTTACCGTCTTTTAAACGCTGCAGCTGAATTCTGATTTTTTCAAGAGGTCGGTTTTTATATCCATTTTCGTTATAACCGTCCCAGCGCTTTTTAAAACTAAGATTAAATTCGGAAATATTTTTCTCTACAAGGTCAAGGAAAATATAAACTATCTGGTCATCAGTACTTGTAGGAGCATTAATTGGATATGTTCCATTTGGTGCATTTACACTATCAGGATATTTTCCGGGATGTCCAAAATATGTATCAACGAGATAATAAACATTAAAAGTTTTATTGCCAAAAGATATTGTATCAGGAGCATTATTCCCTTTTGTAACTCCGTCAAGCTTTATATAATAGCTATCTGTACTATTTCCTAAATCCCAGACATAATTGTATTGATAACACCAGTCTTTTCTTGCCTTTGTTCTGTCAATAACCAGCTCGCCATCTACCTTTTGATAAGGTTTATCAACTTTATCTCCACTACCATACATAAGATTAAAAGTAGGTACATAAAGAGGGTCGTCATAACGTATTCTTGTATCAGCATCTGTCCCATTACTATTAATAGTAATTTTACCGTCATTATAATCACCGAAAATTACTCTCGCTTCAACTCGTCTGTTTTTATCAGGGACGCCTATCGGATTAGTAACAGGGAAAAGATAAAACTGCTGATGACGTTTAGCATTATTAAATACAGCAATATCAGCAACTGCATTTTCATTTATATCACGAATATCATTTATAGCATCATAGGCATTCAAAGCAGTATCGCTAATCTCTATGTAGAATTTGTTTCCTGTTTCATCAATCTGATATATACGATAAGTACCGTCATCAAGCAATTCAACATGAAACTTCTGATTATCTGCTCTTTCAAATGCAGAATATTTCAGAAGAGTACCCGCACTTACCCTCTCTGTAGTAAACGCATAGCTTTCATCTGCTGAAACAATATAAAATTCATTGTAACTGCCTGTAGGGATAAACTTAAACTGACTATCTGAGCCAACTTCATTTTTCTGAATTATCTGAGTTTTAATAGCAGAAATTTCCATCTCTTCGTTTTTATTGTTATCATTGTCTGAATCATTGCTATCTTTAAGTTTTAACACCTCTTCTCTGTGGAGATAATAACCACTTCTTACATTTTTAATCAGATAGGTTTGAGATGTGTCAATTATTTCCTCTTCAAGTATGAAAGACCCTGCGTTATCAACACTTGTATCGCCTTTAACTTTTTCGTTTTCTACTTTTTCGTTTTCTACTTTCCAATAATATGAATTATTACCTCTTGTGGTTTTTATTTTAAATGTACCGTCACCATTTGAAATAAAAGAATGTTTTCTGTTACTTTCGTTATAATTTCTTACATCATACGTTTGTATACTTCCAGAACCACTACAGTCAACCATTTGTGTTTCAACGTCACTATAATCAAGTTGTGGATAAAGCTGGAAAGTTCCGTTATCTGAAGAAACAAATTTAAAATAACTTCCTCTATCTTCAGCATTATATTGACCCGTTTTAATTGATGTCCCATTATCTTTTTCTGTAACACCAAGATATAAACCGGTTGCAGCATCCCTTATTCTATAGATTCTATCATTTTTGGGAGTAACAGCAGGAACAAATTCAGCGTATACGAGTCGGGCTTTGCCGCTATCACCAGATTTTGTTTGTTTGGCAGTATAAGTAACATCTTTTGTAACTGGTACAACCATAATGCCATCATCACCAGCTTTAAACGATTTGACAACGCTTCCAGACGTTGAACTTACAGTTACTTCAAATGTTTGACTACCTGTGACATCACCAAACAAAAGAATCCACGTTCCATTGGCAGGTGCTTCAATAGCAACGTTTTTCTGAACATTGTCTGTATTATCAGTACCATTCATATCATATGCTTTGGCGTATGATATTCCATTATACATTCTTTTAATACTACCATTATTTGGATCTGTTGTAGCACCAGTTGGATAACTAAAAATTTCATGAGCATTCAACACACCATTTACATAATAGAACTTATACTCATCAATATAAACAGGACTATCCGCCAATACACTCACTCTATCCTTATAAATCTCACCGAAAGTGTCAGGGTTAAGCTCATAGATTTCCTCTGGCAGCTCAGTTGTAGTTGTTGTAGTTTCCGCAGTCTGTTCTGTAGTCGCAGTTGTATCTGTTTCTGTTGAAGTTGAAGTAGATGTTTCAGTTGCAGAAGGCTCTGTTTCGGCTGGCTGATTATAGCAGTCCTGCTTGTGAAGATGTGCTTCCGTAAGGCATATCAGCCTGTAGCACTCGTCACTATGCACATGCACAGATACAGGCGCTGATTCATCAGTACATGTAGAAATGATTGTTTCTGTTGTTTCAGTATCTGTAGTTGCAGTTTCTGTTGTTGCAGTTTCTGTTGTTGCAGGCTCGGTGGCTGCGGTTGTGGTTTCCTCAGTTGAAGTTGTAGATTCCGTTGTTTCCTCGCTGTCGATCAACGTAGTTTC
>CALFMA010000121.1 GCA_937880065.1 uncultured Ruminococcus sp. | reverse complement strand
CAATTTTTTCTTTTTTTACTCTTTTTTACAGTACCTTGAATTTATTTGCTTTTCGGCAATACTACTTTAACAGTAGTACCCTTATTCTCCTCGCTCTGAATTGCAATTTTTCCTCCGTGATACTGAACAGAATGTTTAACAATGGAAAGTCCAAGACCTGTTCCGCCTGATTTTTTCGAGTGGCTCTTATCCACACGGTAAAAGCGTTCAAAAACTCTTGCGTGATGCTGTGAGGCGATACCTATTCCGTTGTCGGAAACTGTGAGCGTTACTTCTTTTTCTGTATCTGATACATTAATCTCAACCTTGCCGCCGTCGGGAGTGTATTTAATACTGTTGTCGCAAAGATTGTAGATAACTTCAAAAAGCAGGTGCTTTACGCCGTAAACATTTCCGCTGTCACCTGATACGGAAAGGGTAATATCTTTATTATCTGCACTGTCACGGAGAACTCCGCAGGCTTCATTTGCTATGTCATAAAGCGAAACATTTTCCTTTTGCAATTCACTCTGTTCGTCAAGCTGTGACAGCCTTATAATATCATCAACAAGCGTTACAAGTCGTGTCGCTTCTTCACGGATATGCCCTACAAATCGTGGCATATCCTCTTGTTTTACAAGTCCGTTTTCGATAAGTTCCGCACTTCCCGTAATAGTCTGAAGCGGAGTTTTAAGTTCGTGGGAAACATTTGCCGTAAACTCTCTACGGAGTCTTTCAGCGTCAGCCTGTTCTGTTATATCAAATGCAAGAACAACCGCACCGACAATTTCTCCGTCTGTTTCAATACGGCTTATGTCGAACTGATATTCTTTTTCACCGAGTCTTGTTCGAATTTCAGAGTGTCCGTCTGTGAGTGCCTTTTCAATAGCAGAAGTTATTTCGTGTCTGCGGTTTATTTTCAGAAACTCTTTTCCTACACAACTTTCATCTGTAGCGAAAATAGCAGTTGCCGCAGAGTTTATAGTAAGAATATTCCTGTTTTTGTCAAGCAGAACAAGTCCCTCACGCATATTTTTTGTGATAAGCTCGAACTCATCTTTTCTGCGGTTAAGTTCAGCTGCCTTGCGTTCAATCTTCATATTTTGCTTGTGAATACGGCTGAGAAGCGGTGCAATTTCCTCGTAAGCCTCATTTTCGGTGGGATTATCAAGGTCAAGTTTATTGAGTGGCTCGATTATTCGTTTTGACATCTTATGTGCAAGCACAGCTGAAATTATCACGGCGATGATGACAACGATTATAACAGGTGTCATCATTCCCAAAAGCAGAACAAATCCGCTTGCACGATTTACAGAAATACGAAGTACCGTTCCGTCTGAAAGGAGTACCGCCTCATAAAGTGTTTTTTCAGTAAGGGTAGCGGAGCGACGTGAGCTGCTGCCTTTACCTGTTTCAAAGGCTTCTGTTATTTCTTCACGGTTAAGGTGATTATCCATTGTCAATTTATCAGCCTGCGAATCGAATAGAACTGTTCCGTCACCTGCTATCCATGTCAGACGGAAGTTATCCGATTTCAGGTTTTCAAGATATTTTTCTCCCGATTGTTCTGTTCCCACAGAGGCAATTGAAAGTTCATCCTTAATCTGATTTATCTGAATATCGGTGAAATAATTATATAGAAAGCTTGTTATAATTACAAGAGTTGCAAAAAGCACAACAATCGAGGTGGCAAAAATAGAACGAAAAATTTTACTTGTCATAGCCGCCTCCAAATTTATAGCCAACGTGACGTACAGTTTCAATCATATCGCCATAGTCGCCTAATTTCTGACGGAGCGTTCTGATATGCATATCAACTGTTCGTGTTTCACCTACGAAATCAATTCCCCATATTTCGTTATATAGAGTATCCCTTGAAAAGACAAGTCCTACATTTCTCATAAAAAGCGACAGAAGTTCAAATTCTTTGTATGTAAGAGAAATTTTTTCGCCGTTTATAGTCACAGTTCGCTGGTCAAGATTAATGGAAAGTCCGCTTGATTGTAAAATGTGACTTACTGTTTTAGGCTTGCATCGCCGCATAACTGCCTTAACTCTCGAAATCATTTCCATCATTCCGAAAGGCTTTACAAGATAATCGTCAGCACCAAGGTCAAGTCCCTGTACCTTGTCAAATTCAGCACCCTTTGCGGTTGCCATAATTACAGGAATATCCACATATTCCGCTGTACTTTTAAGATTTTTCAGCACTTCAATGCCGTCCGTTCCGGGGAGCATTACATCAAGAATTACAAGTTCGGGAAGTTCTGTTTTCAAAGCTGAAATGAAACTGTCACCGTCCTCAAAGCCCTTTGCTTCAAACCCTGTTGACTGCAAGGCATAAACTTCTATATCACGGATACTTGCGTCATCTTCAACGCACCATATCATAAAATCAACCCCTCTATGAGTTCTTGTGTTCGCCTGTTACTGAGAAAATCACCCATTCGGCAATGTTTGTTGCGTGGTCGCCGATACGTTCAAAATACTTTGCTATCATCAGCAGGTAAAGAGCATATTCGCCGTTTTCGGGATTTTCCG
>CALFMA010000120.1 GCA_937880065.1 uncultured Ruminococcus sp. | reverse complement strand
TGAAGAAGGTATGCTTATTATCAGCGAAACTTCGGGAGTTAAAGAAGGCAAAAAAGTCAAGGTCAACGTAGAAGAATAGGGAGTGTTGAATAATGTCAGAATCTATTATCCGCATTGACAATGTAGTTAAAACCTTCAATGTCGGTCAGGAAAATGAGCTTGAAATCCTCCACAAAATATGCATTGACATAAAAGAGGGCGAATTTGTAGCCATTGTCGGTGCATCGGGTGCAGGAAAATCAACCCTTATGAATATTATCGGACTTCTCGATAAGCCAACTCACGGAAGATATACTCTCAACGGCACTGATACAAGCAATATGAACGACGATAAGCTGAGTGAAGTCCGTAACTCAGAAATCGGATTTGTTTTCCAGACCTTTAATCTCATTCCGAGAATGAGCGCATTGGAAAATGTAGAACTGCCTATGCTGTACAAGGGAGTTCCCCAAAAAGAGCGTACAGAAAAGGCAAAAAATCTGCTCCGTATGGTTGGTATGGGCGATAGAATGCACCACCAGCCAAATCAGCTTTCAGGCGGTCAGAAACAGCGTGTATCAATTGCAAGAGCAATGGCAAATAACCCCTCCATTATCCTCGCCGATGAGCCTACCGGTGCATTGGATACCGTTACAGGCCGTATGATAATGGATATTTTCCATAAGCTCAACAAGGAAACAGGCAAGACCATAGTTCTTATCACTCACAGCCGTGAGCTTGCAAGTGAAACGGATAGAATCATTACCATAAGCGACGGTAGAATCGTTTCCGATAAAGGAGGCTATGAGTATGACTTTTCTTGAATGTATTAAAATGGCATTTCAGTCAATGAAGATGAACAAAATGCGTTCATTCCTCACTATGCTCGGAATTATTATCGGTATATCATCAGTTATTACAATTTCAACTATCGGAACTACGCTGAAAGCTACTATAAGTTCCTCTTTGTACGGAATGGGAACTGATACTATTGATTTATATTTGAGTATCAAAGATTATGAAAAAAACTCGGATTACAAAATAACCGAAAGTGATTATATAACAGATGAAATGCTGGAGGGATTAGTGGAAAAATATCCCGATGACTATGAGCTTATTGATTGCGAATTTCTTTCCGAATGCACCTCAACAACTGAAAATAACACTTACACACACAATGTAATGGGTATACAGCCGGGTTATATGAGATACAGCAGAATGAGGATAATCAAGGGCAGAGGAATAACAACTCAGGATACACAGCTGAAAAAATCTACAGCTATTGTATCAGAGGTATTTGAAAAGCAGTATTGTCCCAACGGCTCAATTATCGGCGAAACTATTTCACTTAACGGCGACTATAATTTTTCCGTTACCGTAGTAGGCGTATACAGAAGCAAGGATAAACTCAGACGCTACGAAGGCGGAGAAAAAGATGTATCAACAGTAATATACATTCCTATTTCCTTTGCAAACAAATTGCAGAACAAAGCTTCCAATTCATACAGCTATATAGAAATACAGCCTAACCCCGGAAAGAATGCAGAAAAGCTTACCCAACAGGCACAAAAGTATTTTGATAAGCTTTATGAAAACAACGAATTTGTAAAGGTTGAAGCGTTCAACTATGGTGAAGTAACAAAAATTTACATAGCCATTGTTGATATACTTTCATTTGCATTTTCACTTATTGCCGCAATATCGCTTATTGTCGGCGGTGTGGGAGTTATGAATATCATGCTTGTAAGCGTTGTTGAGCGTACAAGTGAAATCGGTATACGCAAGGCGTTGGGAGCTAAAAGTTCCGCTATAAAACGTCAGTTTGTTATGGAAGCAATAATAATCTGTCTTATCGGCGGTATAATCGGAATATTTTTAGGACTCGGTGCAAGCTATCTGCTGGGCGAAATCGCAAAAACTATTGTAAACGGTATGGACCCCGATGTAGCTGATACTATAAGTATCGTAACTTCACCGTCAATTCCCGCAATTATTATTTCTGTAATCGTTTCTATTTTAACAGGCGTAATCTTTGGTTCATCTCCTGCTAAACGTGCGGCAAAGATGAATCCCATTGACGCTTTACGATTTGAATAATTTTCCATTGCTGAATATCTGCCGATATTCAGCAATTTTTTCTTATTTAGAGATGCCCTTTATATTATTTTTGTGATTTTTTTGAAAAACCCTTGATTTTTTAAAAAAGATGTGGTATAATATATACATAAAAGAAATAGAATTTCTGCCTTGTGCGTATATTATAGTTTTTATAATCCAACACTTCTTACAAGGGAATTCAGCTCCGTGTGTGGACTGCAGACCTCCCGCTTTGCGGACGAAGGGAGCGAGAATCATTCGGGCGTTTACCCACCTGCTTCGTGCGGGTTTTATGCACTATATGAACGGCAAGGCGGATTTTTTATATTTTGATTTTAAGCTTCTGTTTACGCAGAAGCTTTTTTTAAAGGTGATTATTTTGAAAAAATTAAGGGCATCTCTAAAAACTCGTTTGATTAAAGAAAAAACAGATAGGTATGACAG
>CALFMA010000119.1 GCA_937880065.1 uncultured Ruminococcus sp. | reverse complement strand
CCTCTCTTTACAAGTTCGATAGCAGTTTCGCTCTTACCTACGCCGCTTTCACCTGTGATGAATACGCCCTCACCGTAAATCTCAATAAGTACACCATGACGTGTAACTCTTGGGGCAAGATTAAGGTTAAGGAACGCAATAAGTCCCGACATAAAATTAGATGTGCTTTCCTTGCTTCTTAAAAGCGGAATTTCATACTTCTTCGCAAGTTCCAGCATTTCCGCAAAATACGGCAATTCACGGGTAATGATAATTGCAGGGAGTTTCTGTGAAAAGAGCATTTCAAGTCTTTCGTGACGTGTTTTTTCGTCCAATGTGGAAAGGTATGCAAATTCTACCTTTCCGATAATCTGAATTCTTTCGGGATTGAAGTACTCATAAAATCCCATAAGCTGAAGTCCGGGACGATTTACTTCAGTTTCGTCAATTAAAATTTCTTCGGACTCTTTCTGAATAAAAATTACTTCAAGCTTGAATTCATCAATAATTTTCTTCAGGGATACTGTAAAATTCTCTGCCATAACTTTCTCCATTCTCCGATTATTCGGCTTTTTTACGTTATCCGATTACTACTGATTTATAACCGTATTCGGATAATACTTTTTTAATTGAGGTTAATTCTGCTGTTGGGAGTGATGCTCCCGATATTCTTACAGTTGTATTGAAATCCACAACATCACCGTTCACCTGAATAAGGCATTGTTCCACCATTTCCGCTGGTGTTCCTTTGAATTCATACAGGTTTTCCCCTGCCTGAATTCCGCTTACAAGCTTATTGATTTCAATATTAAGTACAATATTATTTGATGAAAGCAGCATTGGCTGCAATATATCTTTTCTGCCGCAGATTATATCCTCTGCGGAAACTTCTACCTGCATTTCAGAGCCGTTTGACACCGCTATGCTATATAGCAGATTGGCTGTTGAAGTCATTGACATACATCTGTCGTTTTTGCCCAGAATAGGGTCGAGAATCTGCAAATCGTATTCGGTGAAATCGGGGAATACGAAATCAGAGCATATAATTCTCTCAAAGCCAGCATTAGAAAGCTCCGTTACAATTGCGGAATTATAATCAATCGCACGCTGAGCATAAGGAGATGCCCAAGGTCTGCCCTGACCGTCATACCACAAAGTACCATTTGAAGCCAAAACATAGCCGCCGTCGTTATAAAATGCAGGCATTGAATTGTCACGGAAAATACTTACAACAGCAGTTGCCTTATATCCGCTGTTTTCCACCTCTGCAACAATTTCAGACAGAGTAAGAGTTGACTTTATGGAATTCTGTGCCTCT
>CALFMA010000118.1 GCA_937880065.1 uncultured Ruminococcus sp. | reverse complement strand
TCCATGTGTATCTTTTCTATCTGTTCAGCGACAGCATCTTCATTGCCCTCAATAGTATCGAGAAATAGCTGTTCGCTTGCTTTTAGACGTTTAAGAGTTTCTGTATGCTTAACTTCCTTGACAGCCTTTTGAAATTCCAGCTTTATTTCTTCATTGGGAATTCGGACTGTTTTATTCACCGAATCGTAGGCAAGATATCCGAGATGTATCATCAGCGTAAGAACGTCATCTTTTCCACGGAAAGTGGTCAGGTCGTTGGCAAATCCTGTTACGCTGACCTTTACATCTATTCCAGCGATAAGTTCAGCAATAGTTTTTGTCAGTCCGTTATAGTCATGACTGATGTATTCCATAAGCCCTTCGGCAGCAGAAGTTTCAGTCCAGTATGAATCGAGATCTCCGTATTTTGCGGCTTTCATAACAGAATTCGGGTTATACACCGAGCCTGCACCTTTAAACGAATAGCCGTCATACCATAGCTTCATCAATTCAAAATCAGCGTTTTTGTTTTCACAGATAGTGCGGACTTCTTCTTGGGTAAAGCCAACATATCCTCCGAATTCTGCTGGTTTAATCATCGTGAATTCCTCAAAATCAGATATGGCGGACTGTGAGCCGTCTTTTTTTATTGGAAGAATACCTGTCATATATGCAGCAGCTACAGCTTTAGGAGTAAAGGCTATATTTTTAAACCATTCACGCAGCAGGTCAAGATATTGCTTCTGTATTGCAGGTTCGTCTTTTGCTTCTCTTATTACAGCATCCCACTCATCAATTATAAAGATAAACTTTCGTCCTTGTTCTTCTTTAGTTCCCTCGACACATCGCAAAATACATTCTGTCAAGGACATATCAGGTTTAAGGTATGGATATGATTCGACCAGTTCCTTTTGAAGTGCATCTGTTATCATATTTGGTACAACAGAAAGGGGACATTCTGTTCTTCTTGCAACTGAAATAAAGCTTGTTACATCAAAGCAAATGACGTTATATTGATTAAGATGCTCTGTATACGATTTGCACTCAGCAATTTTCTTGTCATCAAAAAGAACGTGTGAATCGCAAGAGCAGTCATAATATGCTGAAAGAGTTTGTGCAGCAAAGGATTTTCCAAAGCGTCGAGGTCTGCTTATGCAAACAAGATTGTTATTTGTGTCTATTCGTGCGTTTATTAAGTCTATAAGCTGTGTTTTATCCACATATTCGGAATTATTTATCCTTTGGAATGCTATATTTCCGGGGTTTACATATATGCCCATAAATCTGCTCCTTTCCTTAATCGTTACTTTAGGGCATCTCTAAAAACCCCTTTTGAGAAAAAACAGCTATGCATGACATCTGCTGCGTCAACCTCCCTCGGAGTGCGAAAGCACGCCTTCGGGAG
>CALFMA010000117.1 GCA_937880065.1 uncultured Ruminococcus sp. | reverse complement strand
CACACGGGAGTTGGTGCCGGTGTCACCGGAAGAACCGATGATAAAGATTCCTTGATTTTTTCCTGTATGATTGTTCTGTGTTTCAGCAATACGGAGCTGAGTTTTGCCGATTTTTGAGAGGTATTCGCCCATTGTCATTGTAAGCTGCTCAGGGGGATATGCAACAGTAACATTTGGCATAGTTGCGTCATACTGAGCCATACAAACGAAGCTGAGGGGGAAGAAACCGTTGTTTCTTGTAAATCCTGCGAAATCGGGGTCAACGAATGCTCTTGTAATCTGTCTTGCACGGTCGGGACGGAAGTTGAAGAAAATCACGCTGTCGTCAGCCTTGATTACATCGCCGCCCTCAATAACTGTGGGGAGCATAAATTCATCAGTAGCGTTGTTAGCATAGGAATTCTTGATTGCCTGAACGGGGTCAGTTTCCTTAACGCCCTCACCGTAAACCATAGCGGCATAAGCCTTTTCAACTCTGTCCCAAGCGTTATCTCTGTCCATTGCATAGAAACGGCCGCTGATTGTAGCGATTTTTCCAAGACCGATTTTGTCAAGCTCAGCAACAGCCTCTGCCATATAGTCAGCAGCAGATGAAGGGGGAACGTCACGGCCGTCAAGGAATGCGTGAATGTAAACCTTGTCAAGACCGTTCTTCTTAGCCATTTCTACAATGCCGTAGAGGTGCTCCATATGGCTGTGAACGCCGCCGGGGGAGAGAAGTCCCATAAGGTGGAGTGCGGAATTTTTCTCCTTGCAGTTGTTCATAGCGTCAAGGATAGCCTTGTTGTTGAAGAATGTGCCGTCCTTGATGTCCTTGGAAATCTTAACGAGCATCTGGTATACGATACGTCCTGCACCGATATTTGTGTGACCAACCTCAGAGTTGCCCATCTGACCGTCGGGAAGTCCAACGTCAAGACCGCTTGCACCGATGAGGGTGTTTGGTCCCTGCATATATTTGTCGATATTAGGTGTGTTTGCGGCTGCGATTGCGTTGCCGTAATCCTCGGCATTGTAGCCGAAACCGTCCATAATAATAAGAGCTACGGGTTTTTTAGACATAATAGTCCTCCTAAATAAAAATTTATTGGTTTTGTCATTTCTTGAATGTCATATAAATCGGGTTTATGCCCAGAATATTACAATTCCGCTTTCGTAGTCAAGCAGGCAGCCTGATGTAAAATCAGGTCTGTTTCTGAATTTGTATACGATAACATCATGGCTTAAATCAAGAATTTTTTCTTCTTCCGTAAAATTAACAATATACTGAGGAACGCCTTTTTCCTTGATATATGTTTTTGTAAGCCAACGGGAATCCATTTCTGAAATTTCAGAAAGATTGATTTCATTTTCAATCATTATATCTTCAAAGGTTTTATCGCTGTTTGCCTTTTCATAGCCTTTTCCTGCAAATTCCCTTTCGTACTTTTCAATTGTTTCTTCGTCTGTATAGAAAGAAACTGAGGCGAAAGTATCAGGGGCTTCGGGGAAAGGTGCATGAGGCTTGATTATGAAATAGTAGTCCTCACATTCCTTTGGCAGAAAGTCGGGAAATTCCCTTGTACGCAATTCAGATACATTGCTGAATCCGCAGTAATACACCGCTTGTTTAAGATGATAAAATGGCTTTGTGCGGTTGAAAAACAATATCATCGTGGGTGAACCGCATATAATGACAGTCAGAGCAATCGCAATAATACGGCAGATATTTACGTGCTTTTTATAGTAAAAGAGTATCTTGGATTTTTTATAATAGTCTGTCAAAAGTACAACTGCAATTAAAAATGGTATTATCAGAGTAAAAGCAATCTTATTAAAGGATAACAGATTAATAAATCCTGTTAATGCAAGGACGAAAAACATTACTATATTTGTCAAAGTAAATGGGGAAGTGACGGGAGTTTCTCTTGTTTTATCTTCCATACCGCCACCTTTTACGCCCAGAAAATGACAATTCCGTTGGTGTAGTCAAGCATACAGCCTGCGTGAAATCCCAGTTTTTCGCTGAAATCATACACGGTGAAATCACGGTTGAATTCTCCTGCAATATTGTCATCGATTTTCTCAAGAACGAAACAGGGAACGCCCTTTTTATACAGATAATCATAGTGAATTGAGCTTGGATTATCTAAGTACACAGTAATGTCATCTTCGGTTAATTCATACTCACGTACAAAGCTTGCAAAGGTTACATCAGGTTTCACCTGTTTATAGCCATTTTCTATGATTTCCGCTTCGTATGCCGCCAAAGTATCATTGTCGGTGGAAAATTTAACAACTGCACTTGCTGCACTAGTGTCCATTTTTTTGAGTCCATGACTTAATTTGAAACAATAATTATCACAGTTTTGGGGAAGATTTTTCGGCAGAGCCTTTGCACGGTTTTGCTCGATATTCGCCTCACCGCAGGAAAATACAAAAAGTTTCAGACCGTAACAGTCTTTGTTGTTGTCGAATCCCACGCACACAACCGTAGGAAATATGATAACAGCGGCAGTTATAATTGAAATAACACGGCTGATTAATACGTGTTTTTTGTAACGGGTGTCCTCTGCGGATTTTTTGCGGAATTTGCAAAGTATAACAGTTGCTGCAAGGAGAAGTGCGAACAATGCCGTACAGAGCAAAATGTTTATAAAAAATACAAGCATTGCTGAGAATAAAAGCACCAAAGCCATAAATATGTTTATCAGAGTGAAGATAGCTTTCAAAAATCTACGCCCCCTTCCCAGATGATAACAAGTCCGCTGTCATAGTTGAAAGCGTATCCGTGGGGTATTTCGCTTTCACAGGTGTAAAGCACGGTATTTCCCAGTATTTCCGCCTGTATTTCCGCATCAAGATACTCAAATGTATCGTATGTGAGTCCCTGTTTAATATAAAAATCCTTTTTCAGATAAAACATTGATTCCTTATCGTCAAGATATTCTATATTTTCTTTTTCCTTATGCAAATATTTCTCAAATTCCTTGTTCAAATCCGTGGATTTATAGCCTTTTTTCTTACATTCAGCTTCGAACTGCTCAATTACAGCCCTATCGGTGCGGAATGAAAGAAACGCCATATCCACATAATCGGGAGCAATTTTATTTATGTCGGTATGAAAGAAATAGTCCTCAATATTTTCGGGGAGCTGTTCGGGAAAACGCTCTAAGGTTGTTTCTCTGCCGCCCTCATACCTTACGCCGTTTGTAAAAATCTGCCTTTTAACGGAATACATTTCCTTATTGTCGCTGAATTTCATAAGAGTTGCTGTGGGTATAAGTGAAACTGCTATTGTCAGAACAGTTACCACACGGAGAATATTAAGGGGAAGTTTTAATTTTCCGCTTTCTCTGTAAACGAGATAGAATACCACAATTAAGAGGTTTTCAAAAAATATTACAGAGTAAAAGGGAGAGGTAATATTTAATGTTCCATATGTAAGAACTGTGTAAACCGGAACACCGAAGAATAAACATACAACATTGATAATCAAAAGTGCTGTATGTCTTATTTTTCTTTTGGAAGCCTCAGCTGCGTCGATTTCTGTGATTTGCTTAGTCATAGTAACCACCTCATAATAAAAATAGTGAGTACAGGAAAATCCTGCCTATGACTATAGTATACCACATAAAATATTATTTGTCAATAGAAAATTATTGTTTTTCGATAAAATTTTTCTGTTTTTCAAAATTGGTGCATTTGCAAATGTAGGGGCGGATATTATCCGCCCGCTGAATCAAATAAAATTAACCGTTTACAGCAGCCTGAACGATTGTGTTGAAGTCCTCAGCCTTGAGTGAAGCACCGCCGATAAGACCGCCGTCAATGTTGGGCTTAGCAAGAAGCTCAGCAGCGTTAGCAGCGTTCATAGAACCGCCGTACTGGATTGTTACAGCGTCAGCTGTTGCCTGATCGTAGATCTTTGCAAGAGTTGCACGGATGAATGCGCAAACTTCCTGAGCCTGGTCAGCAGTAGCTGTCTTACCTGTACCGATAGCCCATACTGGTTCGTAAGCGATAACTGTCTTCTTAACATCTTCAGCTGAGATATCAAAGAGGTCAAGCTTGATCTGACGAGCGATAACTTCTTCTGTGATGTTACATTCTCTTTCCCATAAAAGCTCGCCTACGCAAACGATTGGCTTAAGGCCAGCAGCCAGAGCTGCCTTTGTTCTCTTATTAACTGTTTCGTCTGTTTCACCGAAATACTGTCTTCTTTCTGAGTGACCGATAACAACGTATTCAACGCCAACCTCAACGAGCATATCAGCTGAGATTTCACCTGTAAATGCACCACTCTTTTCAAAGTGAACATTTTCAGCACCAATCTTTACGTTTGAACCTGCTGTTGTGTTGATAGCTGTTTCAAGGTTTGTGAAAGGTACGCAAGCGATAACCTCAACCTTACCGTCAGCGTTTGCAACCAATGGCTTGATTTCTTCAAGAAGAGCCTTAGCCTCAGGTCTTGTCTTGTTCATTTTCCAGTTTCCGGCAATAATAGCCTTTCTAACGTCTTTTTTCATAGTAAAAACTCCTTTTAAAATATAAATTCATGCCTAAATATTATACTATAT
>CALFMA010000116.1 GCA_937880065.1 uncultured Ruminococcus sp. | reverse complement strand
CCGTCCATATACTTAGATGTGGAGTGAATTACAATATCAGCACCGTGTTCAATAGGACGGCAAAGGATAGGTGTGGGGAATGTATTGTCAATGATAAGGGGAACATCGTTCTTATGAGCGATTTTTGCGAACTTCTCAATATCAAGGACAGAAAGTGCGGGATTTGCGAGAGTTTCGCCGAAAACTGCCTTTGTATTAGGCTTGAATGCAGCCTGAATTTCCTCCTCTGTAGCATCGGGTGAAACGAAAATGCACTCAATGCCCAGCTTCTTCAATGTTACAGCGAAAAGATTAACAGTTCCGCCGTAAATTGTAGTTGTGGAAATAAAGCTGTCCCCTGCCTGAAGAATATTGAGCAATGAACACATTGAAGCAGCCTGACCGCTTGATGTACACATAGCACCGATACCGCCCTCTAATGCGGCGATTTTATCCTCTACAGCCATAACTGTGGGATTTTCAAAGCGTGAGTAAATAAGGCTCTTTGTGGGGTCATCGAATACAGCGGCTACATCGTCTGTTGAGTCGTAAACATAAGTTGTACTCTGTACGATTGGTACAACTCTCGGCTCTGTATTTTTAGGTGTGTAGCCTGAATGCAGACATTTTGTTTCAATGTTCATTGGTTTGTCCTCCTGAATTTTATGAATTTTTTGAATTTTGGTATGCAGAATTCAAGAACTGCACAGTATTTGTCCACCAGCGTTATGATATAAGTTTCCATGTATTTCGGAAAAGCAATGGTAGCAGGCCACATATGCTTGACTATCATATCCTGTTCCTTGGAATTGACAGAAACAAGCTTCATAGCGTTTTCCAATGCCATATCGGAATGGCGGCGGCTGTGCTTCGGCTGATGTTTTTTACGGCTGATGTTGTATTCACGTCTGTCGTAGTAGAAAAGGTCGTGAAGCAGACCTGCTCTTGCAGCCGAACGTGCGTCAAGTCTGAGAAATCGGCAGGTTACATATGCGTAATAAGACACATTTATGCAATGCTGAAATCTCGTTGTGGAGATATGATGCGTAATCTCTTTAAGGCGGATAATTTCAGGCAAATCAACAATATCGCTGATACAGCTGTAATATCTGCAAAGAGTAAGCTCTTTTTTTGAGCAGATGGCTTTGAGCATAGACTACCTCTTTTCACAATCGCAATCGGCACGTATACTGTGACTATATTATACATCATTTCCGTAAAAAAATCAATAGAAATTTTTTGATTTGAAAAATTTTTGAAAAACTGCTATAATAGTTGTAACACTTTTGAATTTCAGTTGTCTGTATAGTTGAAGGAGGTGAAAGAGTGGATAAAAGCCTTGAGGATATTTACAAAGCCTATGCAAAGGAACTTTATCGGTACATATTCAATTTATGCCGCAATGAAACGCTTGCAGATGATATTTTGCAGGACACAATGCTGAATGCCTTTATGTCAATCGACAAATTCAAGGGCGAATGTTCGCTGAAAACTTATCTTTGCCGTATTGCAAGAAATATATGGCTCAATCACATAAAACGGGCGGAAAACAAGAATATTCCCATTGACGATGAAATGGAATTTGTTTCCGCTGACAATGTTGAAGAACGGCTGAACAATAAAATGCAGTCACAGGCGGTTCACAGTATTCTTCATACCCTTGATGAACCGTATAAAGAGGTTTTTACCCTCCGAGTCTTTGCGGAACTGAAATTCGGCGAAATTGGCGATTTATTCGGCGAAAGCTCAAACTGGGCAAGGGTTACATTCTTTCGTGCAAAGGAGAAAATTATACGACAGCTTGAAAAGGAGAATGAAATATGAGTCAGGAAATTAAATGTTGTGTTGTAAAGGATATTTTGCCGTTATACGCTGAAAATCTCTGTTCAGAGGAAACAGCGGAAATAGTAAGGGAGCATATTGAAAATTGCGAGTCCTGCCGCAGGTTGTCGGAGGAAGTTGAAATTGAGGATAAAGCTCCGAAAAAAATTCCCGATGAAGCAAAGGCAATGAAGAAAATCAACAAAAAAATCAAACGGTCAAAAAAAGCTGTAATAGCCGCGGTATGCGTCCTCGCAGCGGTTTTACTTCCCGTAGCGGTGCTTTTTGGAAATATGTTCGTGCAGAATGAGAAAATCCCAAGCTTTGAAACAATAGCAAGAAATAACGAGGTTAAGGAATACTCGGATTTGATTGAAAACGGAAAATTCCATTCTTTTGCAAAAAGGGTTTCATTAACTTGGGCAGAAGCGGAATATTTTGAAACAATGGGAGATAAAGAAAAGGGTTCTATACCCGAAGCGGAACTTGCAAAAGCCGATGGTTATGCAGCAAGTCTTGTAAATGCCTACAATGTATTGATAGGCGATGCAAAGGAGGTGAAAGCAGATTGCAGAACATATTATTCAAGCGATATGTTTGAAGAACCACAGGGGCGTATGGGCTTGCTTTCAGAAATTACTGTGGAATACAGCAGCGGTGAAACACTTGTTTTCCATGTTATAAAGGAAAACGGAAGATTTTTATGGAGCTGTACGTCTGACGGCAGCTTGGATGAGGAGGTGCTGCGTGAAATTTTCCAGATGTATCAATGTTAAAACTGAATGAGATGAACTATGTGCTGATTTTTAATTTTTGTGTGCATATGATGAAAATTGAATGAAGCTTTTGCTAATAAAAGATTACAATTCAATATCTCCCTTGACAAAACCGCTTGTATTGTGTATAATATAAATGAGGTATGGTTATGCCTCTGACGACTAAGGTTTCAAATATATACATATGAAAGGACTTGAAAACATGAAGAATTTTGCTAAAAAAATCGTGGCAATTTTTGCCATACTCGCTGTTGCGGCATCGTCATTTGCCGGATGCAATAAGAAAGAAAAGGAAAATCAGGCTACAATGCAGTACCCCTTTGAGGTAGGTTCTGCCGCTGATAACAGTCTTTCTCTTGACAATCCCAATGCTGATCTTGACGCAGCAGATCCCGTTGATGATGCAACAGAAGCTCCTGTTACAGAAGTCGTAACAGAAGTTCAGGAAGTAACCGACGCTGAAGGTCAGCCCGCTACAGAATTTGTTCCCGTAACAGAAGCTGACGGACAGGAAGCAACAAATGCAGAGGGTGCTGTTGTTACAGAGGCAGTTAAGGTTACAGAGGTTGTAACAAATGTTGTTACAAAGCCTACAGAAAAGCCTACAGAGCCTGCTTATGTTCCAAAGGAAGACGGAAGATATGCAATGTGGCTTGATATTTCAAAAGACGAAAACTTCTACTTTGAAGATGAAATGATTACAGCTTCATTCAAAATCAAGGAAAATATTCCCGACGGCGACTACAAGGTAAGAATTGTGCCTGATCTCTCTGACGTTGCAGGTGTAGCAATTTACGCTGATAAGACAATTGACGGTGTAATCCGTGTAAATAACGGCGAAATTGAGGCTGTGGACGTTTCTAACGAAACAGGAATGGTATTCTACGGCGACGCTATTTCTTGTAAGCAGGGCGATACAATTGATTTCAACATCAATATCAAGAACAACTCAGGACTTGTTGCTTTCTGTATCTGGTTCTACTTTGACAGCAATGCTATGGAATTCATCGAGGCTCACCCCTCAGGAAGCTTTGCTGAAATCGCAAGAGATACTGATATCGGCGGCGGAAAAAATAAGGATTAATTCAATAATAGCAATACACCGTGCAACTGAAATGCACGGTGTATTTTTTTGCCCACACAAAAAAAGAACGGCAGAAATAAATTCCACCGTCCACAATTCTTAATTCTTAATTCTTAATTTAATTACGCATTAAACTCTTATTCGCCTATAAATTCAGTCTGACCGAAAACGAGAGTATTCAGAATAAACTCAAATTCATCGGCATACTCATCATATTTATCCGTGCCAAAGAAATTATTTGAAACCACATAGCCGTTTTCATAGCCGTAGAACTGCCATTTCCCCTCTATGCTGTACTTTTCAGCATTGTAGCCGTTGACCGTCACAGGGAATACATCATAGGATTCACGGACGGAAAATGAGCTGTGCCACGTTATGTCAATTCCCGTTTCTTCCCCTTTCGGAATAACTCTGAATCCCCAGTCGGTGAAATCGCCCTCTGTTGGGTAATCAATCTGCTTGACCGTCCAATCCTTTGGAAGAAGCACAGTAAATCCCTCGCTTACAGCAGGATTATCACAGACAAAACTATTGATTTTGCCCTCGTATGCAGCCTTTGAAACTACATCAGCATAATTTGCTTCACGCACCTGCCCGGGGTAACTTTCCATAATGATACCGTCATAGGACACACGCACCTCGTCACCAAGACCAATACCGTCAATTGCCGATTTATCCTTGAAGGCGATACTCAGCAGGGATAAATCTTTTTCTTTTATAAGTATATTCTGTGCTGATTTTCTGTAAACAACGCCCTCAAGGAAATATTCCTCCTGCTCCTCTGTGGGAGTTTCCGCAGATGTATCCCCCGAATTGTCCTGTGCAGGCCGTGTATTTTCGGGAGTTTCTCTTGCAGAGAGCTTTGCTCTTGAATATCAGCGCAGTCATAATGTAGAAG
>CALFMA010000115.1 GCA_937880065.1 uncultured Ruminococcus sp. | reverse complement strand
CTGCGCAACGTAGGGATTATTCATTGTGTAAAGATGAATTCCGTCAACTTCTCCTGCCGCAAGGTCGATTATCTGGTCGATTGCATAGGCAATTCCAGCATCACGGAGTGCCTCGGGATTATGCTCATACTTCTGCATAATTTTAACAAACTTCTGCGGAAGACTTGCTCCGCAAGTTGTAACCATTCGCTCAATTTGCTTTTTATTGACAACAGGCATAATTCCTGCTTCAATCGGCACATTTATGCCCTTTTTAGCCGCTTCCTCACGGAAATTCCAAAAGAAAGAATTGTCAAAGAAAAGCTGTGTTATAAGGTGGTCAGCACCTGCGTCAACCTTGATTTTCAGATTTTCAATGTCCTGTTCAAGGGTATCTGCATCGGGATGTCCCTCGGGATAGCAGGCTGCGGCAATGTCGAAATCACCCTTTGTACGGAGATATCTGATAAGGTCGCAGGCATAGGCAAAGTCCTTAACAGGCGGAATATCGGGGTTTATATCACCACGGAGGGCAAGAATGTGGTCAATTCCCCTGTTTGCTGCCTCAACGAGAGTTGCGTCAATCTGCTCCTTGGTGTAGTTGATACAGGGCAAATGAAGAACTGGAGTAATTCCCATAGATTTCACTTTTGAGGCTATATCAAGGGCTAAACCGCTGTTTCCGCTGCCCCCTGCACTAAAAGTTACGCTGATAAAATCGGGGTTTAAATCAACCAATTTATCAAGGGCGTTGAATATTGTATCAATTGAACTTGTACTCTTTGGAGGAAATACCTCAAATGAGTAAACCGTTTTATTTTTGAATAAATCTTTTACTTTCATCTTTTTCTCCTATATTGACCAGTCGATTTCTTCAAGACCATTTTTTCGCAGGAACTCATTTGCCTTTGAAAAATGCCTGCATCCAAAAAATCCGTTGTATGCAGAAAGTGGGCTTGGATGTGCCGATGTCAGCACAAGGTGGTTGGGATTTGTTATATAGCTCATTTTCTGCTTTGCGTCATTGCCCCACAGCAGGAAAACCATAGGCTTTTCACGCTTGTTCAGCAGAGTAATAATCTCCGTTGTGAAATTTTCCCAGCCCATTCCACGGTGACTTCTGGGCTGATTTGCCCTTACAGTAAGGACAGAATTCAGCAGTAATACGCCATTTTCTGCCCATTTTGTCAAATCGCCGTGCTTGCCTGAATTGTCAATTCCCACATCATTGTAAATTTCCTTAAAAATATTTACAAGTGAGGGCGGCGGTGCAATTCCCTGACGGACAGAAAAACTCAATCCGTGTGCCTGCCCCTCCCCGTGATACGGGTCCTGACCGATAATCACGCATTTTACGTCATTGTAAGCGGTCAGCTTCATTGCGTTGTAAATATCGTACATAGAGGGGTAAACCCTGCACGTTTTATACTCATTTATGAGAAACTGTCTAAGGCGAACATAATAGTCCTTATCAAACTCACCGTCTAATATCTCGTCCCAATCGTTATTGAAATTAACCATCATTGCCCTCCTCGTTGTAAATTATTCCCTCATAATGCTTGAACTTCACAAGGGTATTCCGCTTATAAGTCAGCGAACCCTCCTCGTTAAAGGGGATTTTTCCGTATGCCGCCTCTGAACAGCCAATTTTCAGCTTTTTACCCTTGCGTGTGAGAAATTCCAGTTCAAAATATTCATCGACAATATGCATACTTCCGTCGCTTTCGTAAACTCTCAGACGGTCATCACTTTTCCGCACAAGTTTCGCCATTTCAACAATGGGTTCATTTGAAGATTTCTGCGTTTCCTCACGGCGGCTTGACCTGTTATTTTCCTCGTCAACTTCCACAAGAAAAAGTCCCATGAACTTCTGCATAAATGCGGTATTTCTGAGAAAAATCACAGCAATCAGCAAAACAGCTGCAATTAAACCAAGCATAACAAGAAAAGTCTTTAATTCTTCTGTCATTTTTATTCTCCTTTAGTTTTTATCGCTTTACTCTATTATAATACATTTTGACATTTTTTGCAAGATGTTATTGCAATTTTCTTTGTTATGATGTATAATTTAATAAGAAATTCTTTTTCGGAGGTTTTTATGCAGAAAATTCTTGGTCATATGCGAAAAGCAATTCAGCAATATCATATGCTAAGCAGCGGCGATAGAGGTGCAGTTGGAGTTTCAGGTGGAAAAGACAGCCTTGTTATGCTGACGGCACTTGTGCAGATTAGTAAAATTTTAGACATTGACTGCGAAATTACAGCTGTTTCCGTTGATCCGAATTTTGGCGGAACTGCGGCAGAATTTTCAGAAATTTCTGAATATTGTCGTAAACTCGGCATTGAGCATCAGATTATCCCCACTCATATCGGAGAAATCGTATTTGACATTCGCAAGGAAAAATCTCCTTGCAG
>CALFMA010000114.1 GCA_937880065.1 uncultured Ruminococcus sp. | reverse complement strand
TCAAGTGGCTCAAGAAGATGGGTGGACTTGAAGCTATGAAGGCTCACAACGAGAAGAAGGCTGCTATCCTCTACGATTTCCTTGACAATTCTAAGATGTTCAAGGCTACAGTTGAGAAGAAGGACCGTTCACTCATGAACGTACCTTTCATCACAGGCAGCGATGAGCTTGACGCTAAGTTCATCAAGGAGTCAAAGGCTGCAGGCTTCGAGAACCTTAAGGGACACAGAAGTGTTGGCGGTATGAGAGCTTCTATCTACAACGCTATGCCTATCGAGGGCGTTGAAAAGCTTGTTGAATTTATGAAGAAGTTCGAGGCTGAGAACGCTTAATCACCTAAGAAAATATGGGCGGATTATTTCCGCCCGCTAAAAAAATCGAAAGAGGTAATTAAAATGTTTAATGTTTATACACTCAATAAGATTTCATCTATCGGTACAGACATTTTCGACAAGAGCAAGTACGCTATTACAGAAGATGGCACTAACCCCGATGCTATTATGGTTCGTTCCGCTAAGATGCACGATATGACTTTCGGCGATAAGCTTCTTTGTATCGCTCGTGCAGGTGCAGGCGTAAACAACATTCCTGTTGAGAGATGCGCTCAGGAGGGTATCTGCGTATTCAATACTCCCGGTGCTAACGCTAACGCTGTTAAGGAGCTTGCTATTTGTGCACTTCTCCTTGCTTCAAGAAAAATCACAGAGGCTGCTGCATGGGCTGCTTCACTCAAGGGAACAGAGGACGCTCCTAAGACTGTTGAAAGCGGAAAGTCCAAGTTTGCAGGTCCTGAGATTGCAGGCAAGACTCTCGGTGTTATCGGTCTTGGTGCTATCGGCGGTAAGATTGCAAACGCTGCTGAGGCTCTCGGTATGAAGGTTATCGGTTATGACCCATACCTCTCAGTTGGTGCTGCTCTCCAGATGAACCCTGCTATCAAGATTGTTCCTGAGCTTAACGATATCTACAAGAACAGCGATTACATCACAATTCATATGCCTTACACACCTCAGACAAAGAACACAATTGACGCTGAGCAGATTGCTATGATGAAGGACGGAGTTCGTCTTATCAACCTTGCAAGAGGCGAGCTTATCAATAGTGCTGCTGTTGTTGAGGCTATCAAGGCAGGTAAGGTTGCAAAGTACGTTACTGACTTTGCTGATGACATTGTTCTCGGTGAGGAAAATGTTATCGTTCTTCCACACCTCGGTGCGTCAACTCCTGAGAGTGAGGATAACTGTGCAGTTATGGCTGCTGATGAGATTATCGACTACCTCGAAAATGGTAACATCAGAAACAGCGTAAACTATCCTAACCTTTCACTTAATGCTGTAGGCACAAAGATTTGCATTATCCACAAGAACGTACCCACAACTCTTGCTTCTATCACAACAGCTGTAGGCAACGAGGGTATCAACATCGAGAATATGGCTAACGCAAGCAAGGGCGATTTCGCTTACACAATGCTTGACGTTACAGGCGATGTTCCTGCTGCTGTTGAGGGCAAAATTAACTCTATTGACGGTGTAATCCGTGTAAGAGTTATTGGCTAATTGACATATTTTATCAGCCGACGTTTTTGCGTCGGCTGTTGTATTATTTTGGGAGAATTATTATGGCTATCAGATTTTCACTTGAAACCGTTCCCCATGGGGAACAACATAGCCTTGCACATAGCTTGCTCAGGGATATGCTGAAAGGCTTTTATAATATCGACTATTCTGAGAATATGACGAATAAGACTGAATACGGCAAGCCTTATCTTGCGGACTATCCTGAGATTTTCTTCAACTTGTCCCATTCAGAGGGGATAACTGCCTGTATCACGGAGGACAGGGAATGTGGTATTGACTGCGAAAAAGTCCGTGAGTATCGTCCGAATGTGATGAAACGTGCATTTTCCGAGAAAGAGCGTGAGATGATTGAAAACGCTGCCGAAAGTGAACGTGATTTGCTGTTTTTTACTCTGTGGACGCTGAAAGAAGCCTATATAAAGGCAATCGGAAAGGGTTTGTCATACCCTATGGACGAGGTTGAATTTACTTTTGAAAATGATGCTGTTACAAGCAATATCACAGATTTTGAGTTCCACAGATATATTATTGAGGGCGGAAAATTTGTAATTGCCACAGCGATAAAAATTAAGAATTAAGAATTCAGAATTAAGAATTAAGAATTATGGGCGGTGGAATTTATTTTAATGCGTAATTCGTAATGCGTAATTATTTTAAAGAGCCTTTAGCTGTTAGCCTTTAGCCATTAGCTGGCGGTTTAATTAAGAATTAAGAATTCAGAATTAAGAATTATGGGCGGTGGAATTTTTCTGCCGTCCGTTTTGTTTTAAAGCTAAAAGCTAACAGCTAACGGCTAAAAGCTTTCTATGCAAAATATCAAAAATTGCTGAAAAAATCGCAATATTATAGTTGCAAAGCAATAAATGATATGTTATAATTAAAATAGATAGAAAAAGTATTGTAATTCTGTGAGAAATATGTGAACATATGATGAATTATTGAATTTAATGTATTATTTAAGATTATTTTAAGATAACAGAATTATAATCAAAGTATAGAAAAGGGAAACGTGAACACTAAACGAAAGGAGTTGTTTTTATGGCTATATGCAGTTTTGCTCGAAAGGAAATCAAGTTTCTTCTCAACATGGATCAGTATTACGGACTTATGGAAGTCATAGGCGAACATATGAACCCCGATAAATACTGCGTTGGCGGAAAAGAGTACGGTATCTACAATATTTACTACGATACCCCTGACGATTTTCTCATAAGAGAATCCCTCTCAAAGCCCTATTATAAGGAGAAAATCCGTCTGAGAAGCTATTATTCACCTGCAAGTGAGGATTCCCCTGTATTTCTGGAAATAAAAAAGAAAATCGGCGGAATTGTTACAAAAAGACGTGTTTCAATGACTTTGGGGGAAAGTCAGGAATACCTTGAAACAGGCAAAAAGCCCCATTCTGACAAGTATATTCAGAATCAGGTTTTTAATGAGCTTGACGCTTTTTTAGAGCATTATCCCGTATCACCTAAGCAGTATATCAGCTATCAGCGTGAAGCCTTTTTCGGCAAGGATAACAAGGATTTCCGACTTACCTTTGACAGAAAACTGACGGAAAGACGTTATGATTTAAGCCTTGAATGCCGCAGTTACGGCAATTACATAATCGAGGCGGATCAGCGTATTATGGAAGTTAAAATTTCCGATTCAATGCCCGACTGGCTGCTTCATAAGCTGTCAGAACTGGAAATTTACAAGACCAGTTTCTCCAAATACGGCAGAGCCTATATGTCCTATGTGCGGGAACAGGCTTCAAAAAGCCGTATATATATTTCGGGGATTTCAATGAAAAATAATCAGAATTTTCTTAATAGGAGCGTGTAATTTATGTTAGCGGCAATTAATTTTTTTGGCAATGTGTTGAAAAACGAAAGCGAATCGGTGGGAACTGATATTTTTGCTTCTCCTTCGGCACAGGCTATAACCGATATTACTCTCGGTCAGTTCTGCATCTGCGTTGGTGCGGCACTTTTAATCGGTTTCCTCATAAGCCTTGTGTATATCTTCTGCCACAGAAAAGAGGGCTATTCACAGAGCTATGTATTCACAATCATTATGCTTCCCACAATCGTTTCGCTGATTCTTCTGCTTATTAATACAACAGCAGGAGCATTGAGCCTTGCAGGTGCATTTACCCTTGTGCGATTCCGAAGCGTTCCCGGTGACCCGAAGGATATTGCGTATATCTTCTTCTCAATGGCGGCAGGTGTTGCCTGCGGTATCGGATATATCGGATTTGCGGTGGTATTCTTCCTCGTTCTTGGCGTTGTAATGTTCGTTCTTTCGGAAATGAACTTCGGCGGCTGCAAGACAAGACATATGACACTTAAAATTACAATTCCCGAAAACCTTGATTATCAGGGAGTTTTTGACCCTGTTCTTTCAAGATACACAAGATTCCACAAGTTAAGACGAGTTAAGACAACTAACTTTGGCACACTTTTTGAGCTTATTTATTCTGTTGACGTTTCAGAGGATATTGACCAGAAGAAGTTTATTGATGAACTTCGTGCATTAAACGGAAATATGACAATAAATCTCGTATTCTTCAAGTATGACGATAAGATTTACGAGGGTTGACAATAAGATAATATTAAATAAGAGGAAAACTGCACAATTTTTGTTGTGCAGTATTTCCATAAAGGGGAGTTTATATGAATTACAAGAGATTTTTAGCTGCGCTGACAGCGTCGTTTATGGTTATGGCATCGGTTTCCTGCGGAGAGGGTAAGCCTGATAATTCTGATATTGATACACCTGCTGTAACTGATTCGAAGGATTCTGCTGAAACTGAAAAAGCCACAGAAAAAGAAAAAACCACAGAAAAGGAAGTTTCCGAGAAAACTACTGAAAAGAAGTCGGAGAAAACTACATCTGCTACAGAAAAATCGGACAAGGAAACAAAAACCACAACAGCCGAAACTACTAAGGCAACGGAGAAAAAAGAGGATAAGACAGAAACAACAAAGGCTGAAAACGGCGGCGAAAATACGACTGCTGCAACCACTACAAAAGCTGTTGAAAAGACTACAGAAGCTACCACAGAGGCTCCGGCGGAAGTGCCGACAACGCCAAACGGAAAGACCTATGACGCTGTAATTACATTTAATGAAACTGTATCTGTAAATGGCGTAAACGCTGAGGCAAGCGGCTCTGTTGTAAAAATTACAGCAGGCGGAGATTATATCGTAAAGGGCAGCACTTCCAACGGACAGATTTACATAAGCACTGCAACCGAAGAGAAGGTTGAGATTACTCTTGACAATGTAAATATTTCCTGCGGCGGTGGCCCTGCTATATTCGTAAATGAGGCTAAAAGATGCGTTCTGAAACTTGCTGAGGGCAGTTCAAACTACCTTAGCGACAGCGGAAATGACAAGATTAATGACGGCGTAATTTTCACAAATGATACTTTGAGAATTAAAGGTGACGGCTATCTTGAAATAAATGCGGGAAATGCCCACGGAATTGCCAGCGACGACGACGTTATTGTTGAAAGCGGAAAATATCTGATAAATTCCATAAAATCGGGAATTATCGCAAATGACAACATAACTGTCAACGGCGGTGAATTGACAATTTTCGGCGGTACAAACGGCTTGAAATCAAAAGGCACAATGGTTATAAACGGCGGTACAATCAAAGCCTGCGGCGGTGTAAAGGAGGAAAAAAGCTCTATTTATGCGGCTTCGGGACTTTACTACAGGGGCGGTTATGTCTATGCGGCAGGTAATCAGGTGACACCTCCCACGGAATGTCCCAACCCCTATGTCGTTGTAAATTGGGTGAATGGCCTTGCTGCTGATACTACGGTGGGATTAAATCTCGGCGGAAATGAGTTTGCGGCAATTAAGCCAAAAGCTCCCTACAGATGCATTATGATGCTTTCTCCTGATATTTACTCAGGTGCAACTTTCACTCCTGTTGTTAACGGCAACGGCAACGGCGATTTTGCAGTAGCTGACGGACAGAATTTATTTGTAATTGAATAAAATATAAGCGGCAGTCTGAATGGCTGCCGCTTTTGCGTATGACGGGAACTTCGACAAAATAATAAAAATATTTTCTTAATTCAAATTGGTAATACAATTATATATAATAGTTTAATGAAAAATAATTATACCCTTAATACTTCCGAAACTATTTACCGAATTATTAATAAATAATCTGATAAAACAAATTAAAATGAAATTTACATTTATTTTCCCCGTAAAAATGACGAAACGGACGATAGTGCAAAATTGTGAACTTTTGTATATTGAATAGATTGCAAATATGCAATATAATATAATCAGCAATTGAGAATATTGACGTTCAGAGTTAAACATCCTTCCCTCTCATGTGTTTCACTTCTGAATGTTAAACAACTGCTTACTGCAGAAGATGAATTAGTTGTTATTTTAACTAATTCCTTTCATTTGTGATTTTTTCATGTTTTCTATTCTCAATAACTTATTTTAACTTATTATTTATGGCTTGCTCCTCAGTGCTAAGCGACATATGTCGTATGGAGTGAAACCGACACCTCAAAAGAGGTGTATTTTTTTACATTGTGAAACTTGCGTGAAAATTTATATAAATCCATTGACGAGTTATTTAAACCGTGATATAATAAATTTAAGGAGGCGGTATTGTGAATAAGAATGTTTATAGTATTGTGCTGACAGATGACGTAATACGGGCGGTTGACGAGGCGGCTTACCGATTGGGAACAAATCGCTCAAATCTCATTAATCAGATATTGGCGGAGCATTTTTCCTGCACAACGGCTGAAATGAGAATGAGAGAAATTTTCAATTCTGCGGAAATGCTGCTTCAAAGGGAACTGCTTTTGATGCACCGGAATACGCCGTCGGTGCTTATGCTGCGGACTGCATTGCAGTATAAATACCGCCCCACGGTCAATTATAAAATTGAACTGGAGCGAAATCCCGAGGAATATATGGGAAAGCTGAAAGTTCAGATAAGAACGCAGAATATAGCTCTTGTGGATTGTTTTAATCAGTTTTTCACGCTGATTTCCGCCAAGGAATCCGCTGCGTTTGACAAAATGAAAATCACAGGCTATGCGGCTGAGGTTTCACGGGACAGCTTTACCCGACTTCTCATTAATAATTCCCAGCATAATGAGGAGGAAAAGGGTGCTGTTATCGGAAAATATCTGAATATGCTCAACAAGGCGGTGCGGAGTTATTTTTCCGCCCCGGATGAGTTGAAATACGTTGTAAGCGGATATAATGCCGAATTTTCGGCTTTTATCAAAGAAAATGTTATATAGGGGGTTAAAATTATGAATGCAGAAAAATTAACACAAAAATCAATGGACGCTGTGAGAAAAGCCCAGAGTTTAGCGGTGATGAGAGCAAATTCCATTATTGAGCCTATTCATCTTTTTGGGGGACTTCTCAAACAGGAGGGCGGACTTATTCCGCAGTTGATGCGAAAAATGGGGATTGACGCAGATTTGATTGAAAACGAAGCCGACAGAAGAATGGACAGCCTGCCAAAGGTTACGGGCAGCGGCAGAAGCAGTAATATCGGCGTTTCCACCGATTGCGACAGAGTTCTCACATCGGCTGAGGAAATTGCCGCAAATATGAAGGACGAGTATATTTCCGTGGAACATCTTATGCTTGCCCTTATCGACTGCAAAGACAGGGATATTGCCGATATTATGCAGATGTTCGGCATTGACAGGGAGAGATTTCTCTCCTCACTTATGTCGGTTCGTGGAAATACACGTGTTACAGGGGAAAATCCCGAAGAAACGTATGATGTTCTTGCGAAATACGGTCAGGAACTTGTGGGACTTGCTCGACAGAACAAGCTTGACCCTGTAATTGGCAGAGATAGCGAAATCCGCAATGTTATGCGAATTCTTTCACGTAAGACAAAAAATAATCCTGTGCTTATCGGTGAACCGGGAGTTGGTAAAACTGCCATTGCCGAGGGACTTGCACAGCGAATTGTGGCAGGAGATGTTCCCGACAGCCTTAAAGACAGAAAGGTTTTCTCCCTTGATATGGGAGCGCTTATTGCAGGTGCGAAATATCGTGGCGAATTTGAGGAACGACTGAAAGCTGTTCTCAACGAGATAAAAAACAG
>CALFMA010000113.1 GCA_937880065.1 uncultured Ruminococcus sp. | reverse complement strand
ATAATATTTATGGCGGCTCTGCCCCTGTACTGGACGATATAGAGTATACTGCGCCAACTGCTAAAAAAGGAGGTCCTACCGGAGTTTCTGCTCCTGTTCTTGACGATATGGACGCATATGTGCCTCCAACGGCTCAGAAAAAAGGTGCTCCAACGGGAGTTTCCGCACCTGTTCTTGATGACGATTCAGTGTATACTGCTGAAAAACGTGAAGTGAAGATAATGACCGATGAGGAACTTATCGCCACATTTACCCCTGAACAGCTTGAAACTTTCAACAGATTCCCCGAGGCTAACCGTGAAAAGGTTCTTGAACAGCTGCGTAAACAGCTTGGAGTTGAAGCACCTCCAATGGAGATAAAAGCACCTGTTCTCGATGATAACGACTATACGCCTCCCGTAAAGGAAACGGCTAAAGAGCCTGTGCAGCCTGCGGAGGAATTAAAAGCACCTGTTCTTGATGACGCTCCCGAACCTCCTGCATACAAGCCGAAATATGTTGATGAGGACCTTGAACGTGCAAAGCGTGAAGCAAGAACTAAGGCGGTAGCAGGTGAACTTGCGTCGGGCAGAAGCAATTCCAAGGAAAATCTTAAAAATATGCTTGAACTTAAAGAACAGCTTCGCCGTGAGCAGGCTCAGAAGGGATTCAAGCTTTGTTTCCTTATTTCAGCTTTGGGAATAATCGCAGGTGTTGTGTTCTATCTCCTTTACAGCGGCTCTCTCGGACTTACATATAAGGACGGACTTGACGGATTTGCTGCAAAGCTGAAGGACGGTTCACTTTATATTGCGGCAGGTATGATAGTTTCTGGACTCACTCTTGCAACAGGTGTGGGATTCCTGAAAAGCCTTACATCAGTAATATATCTGGTTTCGGGAATTCTTCAGATATTCCCGGGAGTAGTTATGATTCCACAGCATAACGGCAGCCTTGCCCTTATAATTACCCTTTATGTGTTATCTCTCGGATTTACAATTGCTGCATTCTTTATGATGACAGGTTCTGAATCTGTGGGAGCGTATTTCAGCAAGGGAACAGGTAAGGCTTCGGAATATTCCACCACAAATTCAAATAATATGAATCGAAATAATTATACGTAAAGGGAAATAGTTTCTGAATTTTACAAAAAGTTAATAACTTTCACAAAATGTACATAAAATTCCCTTGACAAACTGTGCGGAATATAGTATAATATACTTACGGCGATAATGTTAAGCACAATTCACTAAGGTGAAGTGCTGAACATTTAAAAAGGGGTTTGCCGTCCGAAAAATATTTTTTACATGAAACAGGAGGATTAAAAAAATGGGAGTATTCAGCAGATTAAGTGATATTCTTAAGTCAAACATCAACGACCTTCTCGACAAGGCAGAAGATCCGGAGAAAATGGTCAAGCAGATCATTATTGATATGCAGAAGGAGCTTACAACAGCTACTCAGAATCTCGGAAAGGCTAAGGCAAGCGAGCGTCTTGCTCAGAAGAAGATGGACGACGCTGTAAAGGTTGCTGCAGGTTGGGAAGCTAAGGCTAAGGCTGCACTTTCACAGGGCAATCAGGACCTTGCAAAGCAGGCACTTGCTAAGAAGGTAAGAGCTGACGAGGAAGTTGCTACATATACAGAGATGTATGAGTCAATTTCAACTCAGACTGATGCTATCGAGGATCAGGTTGAGGTTCTCAAGGCTAAGCTTGACGAGGCTAAGTCCAGACAGGCTATGCTTATCGCTCGTTCACAGATGGCAGATACAAAGAAGGCTCTTGCTAAGTCACAGGGTGGCTTCGATGGTGCATCTGCTCTTGAAAAGTTTGACCGTATGGAAGAAAAGATTCAGCGTAAGGAGGCTGAGGCTGACGCATTCGCAGAAATCGGCGGCGGCGGTGATGCAGACCTTATAGAGTCCTTCGACCAGATCGAAAAGGATGCTAAGGTTGACGCAGAGCTTGCAAGACTTATGGCTGAGATGAATGGCGGAACAGCCGAGTAAAATATGGCTAATAAAAAGCAGGACATGAGTCCTAACAGGGTTCTCAATATGTTTTTACCAATTGTCGGAGCAATATTTATTGCAATAATCTCTATACTGTACATTTTGTACAAGAGTTGGAGCAACAAGATATACTTCGAGAAGTGGAAGGATTACGAGGACTGCGGCGTATAAGCCGAAAAAATATGAATATAACGGCTTCTGACTTGTGTCGGGAGCCGTTTTTTTGGAGGAATTATGAATAATATCGCAATTGCAAAGGAAACGATTAAGATAACAAATGACAGAAAATATGCCGTAAACGGGGAGGAAATTGCCCTTCCCGATGTGGATTTTTCTGCGGTGGAGGTTATTTCTCCCGATTGTGGAGCAAATCTGCTCGGTGAGGATATATCGGGGAATTTCGGGGAGATGTGCCGAATTACCGTGACAAATGAGGATTCCTTTCAGGCGGCAGGCAGGTTTGAAAATCCCTTTGTTATGAATTTCGCCAACGCCCATAATGCAGGGGGCGGCTTTATGCTTGGAGCAAATGCACAGGAGGAGGCGTTGTGCCGATGCAGTACCCTGTATGCCTCAATAACGGCGGATAAGGCAGGGGAGATGTACCGCTACAATAATACCCATTTAAGCAGCGTAGACTCCGATTATATGCTGTATTCGCCGACTGTTTGCGTATTCCGTGACGAGAAATGCAATCTGATTAAGGAGCATTTTATGGCGGCTGTGGTGACTATTGCTGCCCCTAACCGCAATGGCGGAGCGATGTTTACAGGCGAAAAAAAGCTTGCAGAAGCTATGATGCGTCGAATCAGAATTATGCTCCGTGTAGCTGTGAAGCATGGGCATAGAAATCTTGTCCTCGGAGCGTGGGGATGCGGAGCATTCCGCAATAATCCCCGAAATGTAGCGGAATATTTCAGGTCAATCCTCATTGACGAGGGCTGCGGCAAGTGCTTTGACGAGGTATGCTTTGCGGTATACGGCAAAGAGGACGGACGGAATATAACGGAATTCAGAAATGCGTTTAAATAAAACTGACTCCCACAGAAATCTGTGGGAGTGGGTCTGTCAAAAAAGTTAGATTATATCAAATTATTAAGGGGACGCTATCTTGCAGAGCGTCCCCTCTTTTACAACATTCCGCTGGACTGTTGGAAATTTCACTCCTTGCAGAGCGATTAAAGGCTACGCAGAGCGTTGCTCTGCGTCGGACTTTGTCCCACACCTTGCTAGAGGCTTTACTCGCCTGTCGGCTCAGACATTGCTTCTGCTTCGCAGAGGTGTCCATTTAGAATCCCAGTCTTAAAACCGATAGTTTTTGCTTTGGATAATCAGAATTCTTTTAAATTTGTAAAATTGCTTATATCCTCTGCAAAAATCACCAGCCATTGATCGTTGCCAAGGCGAAGTTTATGCCCGATACAGCTGAAAAATTCCTTGCGGCTGATTAGTTCCTTATAATAATCTATATGTGCAGGAATGTAGATGATAGGGATTTCTTCGCTTTTGAGATATTCAAGACTTTTTGGATTATTTGTAGGTAGCACATAACAGCAGGATAAATTTCCGCACTTAGTACTGATATATTCAAAGTCTATGTAATAATTATATTTGCCCTGAATGAATCCTCCGTAGTAATGATGTTCTACAAAGTTATATATTTTGGCATTGGTTTTTACCCCGTATTTTGAAAATATCTCTGTCATTATCTTTTTTTCTTTTTTGTGGTCAATGTAGCTTCTTATAAAGATGTAAGACGTAAACAAAATGCAAAACGCAATTCCGCTAACTGTAAAAATAAATCCCGCATCCATAAATATTCCCCTTTCCCATAGTTATGCGTTAAATACATTATATTGCTCCCCAACTAAACCTTGCCATCAAATACTCGGCATAAAGAAAATTTCTCGGCGTCAGGAAAACTTGAAATGCGACAGCATTCCTGCATTTTCCTTCCTTGATAAATTTCCTTTCTGCCTTCATCTTTTTGGCAAGGTATAATTGGTGGAGCAATACCAGAATTGACAACGTATTGTCAACTGCAATAATAATAAGGCACTCCCGATATATTATCGAAAGTGCCTGTATTTCGTCATATAACGGCTTTGTATCAGCTTCTGCCATATTGGACTTCACATGCTGCTGCCCTTAGACTGCCGCTTGCCGCCCTCGAATTATCTCATACCGCCCTTGGTGTAGAAATTCTCCTGAATGATAAGAGCGCAGCCGCCGAGGAAGTTATTCTTTCCGTCAAGGCTTGAAAGCACAACTCTGTCAGCGATTTCCTCACTTACAAGGTGAATCATTTCACGCTTAACGTAGTCAAACTGCTTCTCGTTGAGCTTGTAGTTGTGGAGAACGATTTTCTTTGCAAAGTGGCTGATAGCGATATTATTTACGAGAACTGTAAACTTAGCGATAATATCATCAACCACGTTCTTTACAGACTCCTCGCCACGCATAAGAGCCATAAATACGTTATCCATATTAATCTTGTTCTTATCGCCCTCTGTGAGGTCCCAGAGAACAGGTGTATTGTCCTTGGAGTACACTTCCCAGATAGCCGAAAGCATGGCATTACGTGAAAGTTCGCCCTTTACAGAGCCGTTAGGATAGCCCTCGTAAGGTCTGCCGTTGGGACATACGATAAATCTTTCAATCATAGATGTGTAGGAAATGTAGTCGCTTGAAAGCTCGTTCTTGTTAACGATAGCAAGGTTAACCTGATTTCCGTTGTGGATAAATGCAGTATTTGTCTGATAACCGCCATTTGTTCTGTAATCGTTGCTTGCAAGAGCCATAAGTCCAACAGCATTTCCGCAGCAGATGTCAACGTCAAGTCCGCTGGAAAGCTTGTCTATAAAGCTGGAGAAATCAAGAACGCCGTCCTTGTAGAAAATTTTCAGCTTGCCCCACATAGAGGGAACAACGCCTACGCCAAGTCCGAGAATCTTGTCCTTTGTGAGGGCGGAATTCTCAATCATTGTATTGCAAGCCTTGATGATATAGCTGATAATATCCTTGCTTGTAGTTCTCTCGTCAATAACCATGCTGGACTTGTCGAGAACCTCTGAATTAAGGTTTGTAAGACCAACTGTAACTTCCTTTTCGTCAACAGTTGCACCAAGTGCAAAGCGGCTGTTTACGTTGATGTCGATGAGAATTTTTCTTCTGCCCTTCTGAAGCTTCTCAGCGTTGATTGGTGCCTCACCGATTTCTGTGAGTACGCCTTCCTCAATCATCTCGTTTGTGATGATTGTAACAGCTGCACGTGTGATTTCAAGAACGCTTGCCACGTCAACTCTTGAAATAGGGCCGTATTCTCTGATAATTCTGAGAATTTGCATTCTGTTTCTTCTCTTCAGGTCAAGTTTGCTGATTCCTCTTTTTTCCATTTTTAAAACTCCGTTTCTGATATGTAATTACCCAAAATGATTCAGTACGGAATATGGGCTGGTTCCGTACTTGTGTTTCCCAGAGCGAAAATTCACGATAATGCCGACAGCAGATATAAGGGGTATCGGCTGCCATTTGTTTTTCTGTTACAATCTGCGTCAAGTGCCTGATTATCGGCAGATTGCGGCATATGTTGATTTGCACCGAGGGAAAATCCAAAGCCAACAATTTAAGCTCACCTGATTTCTTGAAAATACGTGTGTCCTTGCGAATTGGCGGAAGATTATTCCTTTGCCCATTGCCTTTGAAGATATTTTCAAGCATTACATAAAGTGTTGTCTTTAGTTTTTTTAATTTTGAATTCCCACTTCGTTATTTTACAAATATATTATATCACGAATAGAATAAAATTAAAAGTCTTTTTTGTTAATTTATATTAAAATCAGCGTTATTGACAAATGAGGCACTTGTTTTTTGTTAAAATTTACGTGCTTTTTATAAAAATCAGGTGATTTTTTAGGGCGAAAATGTACCCTAAGTAAAATTTATAGGAAGTATATTTATTTGTATATAAGGAAAATTGAGGTTTGATTGTGTGTCTGAAAAAACCTTATATAGGCAAAAATTGGAATTATAAGTCTAATTTTAGAAAAAGTTGATTAAAATTTGATGAAATTTGCGAAAATTACTTTGTGTATAAGAAAATCTAAAGAACACAAAGTGTATATATTTTAAATAAATCGACAAAATTATAGAAATAGTCAAAAAACAAAGGCATCGGAACTTAACCGATGCCTTTAATATTACTCGAATTTAATTGAATTTTCAATGAAATCAAATTTATCATTGCTGTGTTTATGACAATATTTCCAACCTTCGCCTTTAAGTTTAACCACGCAAATCCAACCGCTTGATGTTGTTTTAATGCCGTTTTCCTTGTATGAGAACTCAACCTCTAAACGGTATGCCTTTTTAGCTTCGGCATTGTAGTTGTTTTTGTAGTGTCTTTCAATTTTATCGAAATTGCTGCCGCTTATTTTTTCCTTGGCGAGAATATCCACCTTTAAACGCTTGATTCCTGCACCGTCCATAGCGGATTCAACGGATTTATCGTGGTTTTTGATGAATTCCTCCCATGTAAGTCCCTGTTCCTTGGCTTTTACACTCAACTCAGCCTTGGTATTTTCCGTATAGATTGAATCAATGATAAGTTCGGATTTGCTCTGGCGAATTCCTTTTGTCAGGTCTTTGATGGGGGATTTGTATGCTCCGGCAGCGGACATAATTAAGATAACAAGTGTAATAATAAGTATAAGTGCAAGCACACCGATTATGTATTTGAACGCTCCGCCACGCTTTATAGGAGCATCTTCATCGGGAGATGTCTTTTTTATCATTTCATCAGCTCTTTTTTCATTATCCTGAAATTCGGCACAGGTGCATTTGTTGTCCTCGCCAAGTTCTTTTCCGCAGAATTTACAATATGCCATATTGATAACCTCTCTTGAAATATATTTTTAGCTACGAAGAATAACATTTTATATTCCCTATATAATAAGGTAGGGAGGATTGATATTACTTCCTCCTAATTAAATTTTACCACATTATTGATTTGAAGTCAATAGGGCGAGGGGAGGATATTGCGTTTATGATTATGAACTTTTCGTAAACGGCATAAGAACAAAGTGAAAATTAGGCTGATTAAGAAAAAATACAAATTTACAAAATATTAAAACGCAATTAATATTGAGAAAATAAACGACTGAATTGGGTAATATTCGTGTTAAATAATACTATTAGTAAATCGCTCTTTTGTGCATTTTGTATACAAATGCTTCAAAAGTTTGTATTAATTGTAGATTATAGACTCAAATTATTGACTTTGTTCGCTACTTGTAGTATAATTATAAAAACGAATGAATTTTACACGTTAATTGTTAAATGAGATGGAGTAAACGAAATGACAGAAAAGGAAATAAAAAAATTAAAACGAGCCGACCTACTTGAAATTCTCTATTATCTCCAAAAGGAAATAGAGGAGCTTACAAAAGAAAATGAGTCGCTGAAAAAAATCATGGAAAATCAACAGCTTAGTCTTTCAGAAAATGAATTGAAAAAAATTACTAAAGCTGTCAAGTCAGCAACAAGAGATGCTGTAAGAGAAATGATGCAGAAAAACGACTCGGATGAAGAAAACAACAACACAACAGCTAATACCAATGAAAAGGGCAAACAACATAATGGAAAAGGAAAAAATAACAAAACCTGAAATTCCTACGGCAAATCAGTTTTATGCTGAATTAAAAAGAGTACGGTATAAGAAGAATTTCAGAAAGACAATAATTGCTACCGTTAATTCGCTTATCGTTGTAGCGGCTATCTCAGTTCTGATTTCTCTCTTGTTCCTCCCGGTTCTGAGAGTTACAGGAACAAGTATGACACCTACACTTTACAATGATGAACTTGTTATTTGTAATAAGCGAAGCAATTACAAGCAAGGCGATATGATTGCTTTCTACTTCAATAACAAGATTCTTCTTAAAAGAGTAATTGGTCTTCCGGGTGATTGGGTAGACATTACAGAGGACGGAACGGTCTACGTCAATGGCACGGCTCTTGATGAACCTTACATTGATGAAAAAGCTCTCGGTGAATGTGATATTGATTTACCATATCAGGTTCCCGAAAGCAGAATATTTGTAATGGGTGACCACCGTTCAACTTCTATTGACAGCCGAACAAGTATGGTAGGTTGTATAGCTGATGAATATATCATTGGCAGATTGATATTCAGGGTTTGGCCATTTAAGGCTATAAGCCCACTTTAATACGCAGCGTTCTTATTCGTGAAATTTGAAGAGAGGTGATATCTGTGAAAGAGCTGCAAAATTTTGTTTACAGACATATGGACGCATTGAAGCATCACAAGAGATATCTTGCTATGCTTACTGCTTTATCAATGCTCGTTACTTTCATAGTTCCGCTTATTCTTATGGAACCTGCGGATAGTATGTCGGGTATCCTTATATGTGGTAAAACTGAACACATACACGATGATAGCTGTTATGAGGGTGGTAACCTCACTTGTGGTCAGGAGCTGCATACTCACTCAGAAGCTTGTTATCTGAAATATTCGGCAGCTTTAAAGGGTGACGGAAGTGATGAAACAAAAAATATTGATATTTATAATGCAGGCGGCGGATATGATGAGGATACAGGAACTTACACTCCTGGTGATGCACATCCTATCAACGGTGTAAGTAATAATGTTGTAGGAAAAAATGATACGCACTACAACCCTGAATCACTTCCTCTTTATACACTTCTTTTTGGTGAGCCAATGGACGGTCAATCCCATTGGGTTGATACGGGTAAGACACTTGATGAAAACTTATTGATTGCTAATCAGGAATACTTCTTAGGATTTGCAAGTGACTTCTGTGCTTTCATTGAAAGTGATTTCACAGCATTTGACGCCGATGCCGAGGGACGTATGTTTGTTGGAGGCGACCTTATTTTCAAGGGTATTCCTAACGGAAAAAAATGGAACTATCAGATAGGTGCAGGTGACTACGGTCAATTTAAACCTATCTGGGATACAGATGAATATGGCCATTTAGTTGGCTTTGCATCAGGTATTATCGGTGGTAAGGTTTACCGTGTAGGTACAATGACCACAGGTGCTTATGCTTCATTGAAGTTTGACGATGGATTACCGACTGGCAGAACAGCCCCAAGACATACTGACGGAAATGACGTTATGCTTTATCCCGAAGAGGGTGCGTACAAGAGATTTATCGTTGGTAACCTTAAAGATTCCCTTCATTATGATGAAGACGGTCCAGTAGCAGATATATCTTATGATTTCCCATGTGATCATTTGTATTATGACCATTCTTGTGAACTGTGTGACGGTCTTTCTAGAGAAGAAATGGGTTCAACTACAAATGATCATAGTTATTTACGTGAAGTAAATGAGCTTTCACAGTTTTATATCTATGATGATGTAAGCACAATTCTTGCAAAGACATTTGATACTTTAAGAGCACGTTCATTGAGCCTTGCTTCTATTGATGCAATAACGGTCACACCCGATAATAACACACTTACATTAGATGCTACAAATATCGGTGATGCTAAAACAGTATATTTCAAAGTTAATGACTGGAAAAATTTTGATAATATTTTGATTAAGGTGCCAAGTGATAGAGTTACAATTGGTAAAAGTCCGTATACAAATAATAATGATACAATTACAGACCTTAATCTTAACATTATTGTCAGCTGTGATGATAAGGAAATAGAAATTAAAGGTAGAACAACTAAAGTGCATGTTAATGGTACTGACTATCAAATCAGTAAAAGTGGCGGTAATGAAACAAACAATCATCCTGTTTCGTCAAATATTCTTTATAATTTCTATAATGCTTCAACAGTTGAATTTGTAGATGGTTGTAACTTCAACGGTACGATATTTGCTCCTTATGCTGATGCTTCAGCTCCAGAAGAATGTCCCGGACATCTTTCAGGTGCGTTGATTGCTAAGTCATTCTACGGCGGTCTTGAATTCGGTTACAGACCTTACCGTGGCGGTGTTGACATTTTCGGTATGGTATCCGGTTATGCAATTCCTGTTGATAAAATCGACCAGGATAACGCTCCTCTCCCCGGTGCGTTGTTCGCTATTAAAGAAGATGCTAAGTTTGTAAGCTTGTTTGAGAGTGGAAATAATCCGAATTTCGCAGCGCTTCCTTCAAGAGTTGATTTTACAGGCAATAATAAGTATTCATCAGAAAGAATAGCACAAAGCAAAGGCGACAGATCTTATGCGGGCGATGTGGAAGATGGCAAAAAGCTTTCAGCTCCTGTAAATTTTGAGTTGTATTCGAATACAGATTTTAATAACCAAAATAGTAAAATCACAATTGTTACTGGAGAGGACGGCATTTGTAGTGCTGATGTAGGCAATAGGATTAAATTCTATCTCAAGCCTGATCAGAATATAAACATTGTTGAAAACGAGAATTTCAAATGTACTGGTCCTGATAATAATGGTGTTTATACAATACAGCTGATTAAGCCCGTAGAAAGCTTTGATATTACAGTACAGAATGCTTATGATGTTTCACGCACAAAAACTGTAACAATCAAGGCTAAGCAGAATATGACGTTGGATGTTACAGCAAATGAGCGTGATACGAATGGTAATCAGAAATTTGAAGTAGGACATACAATCAAATTAACACCAACACCAGATACTCTGCCAACAGGTGCCGATAAATTGTATTATAAGTATTTTGTAAACGGTAATCCATTACAAGAGGAAAATGTATACAAGGAAGGTGCACTTGAGAATTATGAGCCGACTTCTGCCGGTAATATGCTGTATAGTGTCAAGGCGTTTATTAATATTGATGGCGTATATTATGAAGTTGCACAAGCTGAATCAAAAATAACAATTAAAGACAAAGATATTAGTGCTGCAACTGTTGAAATTTCTCCTAAGTCAGTAACTGCAGGTAGCAATTTTACAATAATGGTAAATGGTTTACCCCAAAATGCAACAGTTGAATATTACTTTATTGATGATACAAACCCACTAGCAACTCAGACTAGTTTAAATGATAATACAAGTTATACCGTTTCTACGGAAATAAAGGATGAAAACGGGCAGCTAGTTGAATATATTGCTGGAAAAGACCTTCCTATAATTGTAAAAATAACAGATGAAAATGGACAGATGGCAACACGTAACGACACAATAACTGTTAACTTCAAGGAGGATATGGCATTAACCGGTTATGATACAAACTATACAGTTAATGCAAATACTAAACCATATGAATTTAAATTAAGTGAAAGTAATTACAAAGATGCAAAAATAACATATTATTTCTACAATCAACCGCTTACAGGAAATACTGTAACTCCTACATTGGTTAATATTTCTATTCCTGTATACGCAAAAATTACAGCTAATGGATTGGAAAAGACTATCTACGGTGCAAATGTATATGGTACATATGATAACAACATTTTGGGTACGTTGACTGTAGCAAGCGGTGCTTTCCGTCCAGGAGATAAAATAGGAGTAACTTTAAGCGGTTTGACATTAGACGGAGCTCTTAAGGACGCTACTATTGTATTCAGAGCATCTGATTCCTACGGTAATCCGAATTGGAAAGCAGATGGTACGAAGAACGATGATGGTACATGGACAGCTGATTTTAGTTTTGAACAGTCAGGTGACTATACTATCCGGGCATTTATGCTTTTGAATGGAAATCCTGATAAGGAAGTAGGAAACGTTAATGTCAGGGTTGAGCAACAAGAACTTACCGGTGAACTTTCAATTAATCCAAGTCAGATTAACACAGGTAGTGAAATTGAATTCAAAGTTTATGGTGCTACAGAGGGTGCAAGCGTTCAGTTTTCAATATATGATCAGAACAATAATTATCTTACAGCATTATATGGAACAGTTAATAATGGTGAATGTACAGCAACCTATAGACCTACTCAGGCTGGAGGTTATTCTGTAAAGGCGTTTATTTCCAAGGACGGAAGCCAAAGAGAAACACAGCAGCAGTGGTTTACTGTAAAGGAAAATACATCAACTCTTACAGGTGAATTTGAAATTGTTAATCCAAATGGGCAGGTAGAAGTCAGAGTATTTAACGCTACTGAAGGTGCCGTTGCTAAGTTAACTGTTACAGGACCAAACAGTTTTAATCATACCCCGTCCAGTAATATCGTTAATGGCGTATATACTTTCTATTTCACCCCAACTAATGACGGTGTTTATACAGTTAACGTTGTACTTGAAAAAGGTAGTCAGTCATATGATTTGGGTGTGCAAACATTCCAAAGAGGTGATGTTTCATCTGCAATAAAAGGTTCGATTTCATTTAGTAGGGATAGTAAGTTTGATGATTATATTCGTGATAATGAACTGTCTATTACTTTTACTCCTGAAGGCACTATTGAAGCTACTAAATCTGTTCAGTTCGACATTTATTATTACAATAAAAACAATCATTGGGAAACTATGCATGCTAGTACGTCTGGTAATAATAGTTGGACAGTAAAGTATACTCCGCCAAACAAAGGTACTTTTCTTGTAACAGCTACCATAGATGGTGCAGTAGTAGCAGAAAATTCTGTTACAGTTAACTGTGAATTCGTGTTTAGTAACGATAATGGTCAAAATAAGGTAACAGTATCAAGAACTGACGAAGATGAATACATAAATGAAATTAAAGAATTTAGTATTACTGATTCAAACAATACTAAACATCAGGTAACAGAGTACAATTTAGTTGCAGATCAAGGATATAATAGAATTATAGAATTTACACCACCTGCAGGTGTAAGTGGTACTCTTTATCTCAGAGTAAAGCTTTCCGGCGGTGCAGAAACTTATTGTTATAGAACAATTACAGTTGAAAACGGTAGTGTTAATATAAGCAGTATAAATCGAAATATATATGGATTAAGAAAAACTCTTAAAATTCTTGAAGACGAAGGAACAGACACAACAACTACTGATAACGAGATATTAATCACAGCACCTGATAATGGCGAAATTGATAGTGTAAGACTTGTATTGCCGGGTGATGTTAATACTGAAAATCCATTTAAAATCAAAGTAACATTTGATAACGGAAGTGGTGATAGTAATCCTACTAAAGAATACAATACGATTTCAACCGACTCTGAAACAGGAACTAAGTATATTGACATTTCAGCTGCTGAATATAGCAATGTAAGCTCAATTAAAATAGTACCTGTTATAGGTTCAATTACAGTTGATAAGTGTTATCCTAAGTATAAAAATGAAGAATACATAGTAACAAAAACAATTCCAAGAAGTTTCACTCTTAAAAAGAACGAGGAAAAAGAAATCGTTCTTGAAAATTGGCTGAAATCAAATGATGCAGTACAGACACTTA
>CALFMA010000112.1 GCA_937880065.1 uncultured Ruminococcus sp. | reverse complement strand
ACTTCATTGCGCCAGCTCTCCTGAGCCTTTGCTTCCACCTCATCATGAAACGTCTCGGCTGGGTCAAGGATGGTGATATGAAGCTGCATGGGTAGCGGACTATCTCATCCATCCTTCCACGCGATATGTCTTTTCGCACAGTTTTGTTTCTTCTCCGGTCGCTGCATCTTTATGCCAGACCTCTATCCGCGCGGCATAGTAGTCTCCCCAGTCTCCTTCATATATTGTGAAGCGCTTCCTGCTTACAAGCTGTGCAAATGAGGAAGTCCCTTCGATTGACACCTTGCTTTCTTCGATTACCCGGTCTTCTGAAAGCGGGATGTTTTCCGTTACCTCATGACATTTCAGGTAGATCTCACCAGCCGGCAAAGCTCCATAGTAAAAATCATACAGATAAATGCCTCCCTGGAAATCATTCCGGATCTGAAGATATGAGTCTGTGTCAAGGCTGTCTGCGACTGGATTATCATGTGACTCCATATCAAGAGGAATGTTGAACTCCATGTCCTGCGGAATCGGATGCTTTTCACCGAACGGATCATTCAGCGGGTAATACATGACCAGGTACAATGAAACCAACGCAGAGATTGACGTAATGATCAAAGAAATCAGAAATGAGCCCACGAACTGCCACCATTTCCTGCTCTTGAGCAGATACACCCACGATACCAGTACGGCAAGAGATGCAATTATGCATAATATGAATATCAGGTTTGCCCAGAAGACGCTTGTTGACAAAAGCATCCATGTGGACAGGATCTCTGACAGGGCAAGCAGCAATACCGGTACCCACCAATATTTCAATATCAGGTTCTTCATTTATTCAACCTTTATGAACATGTCATCTATGATGATCTTGTTGTCACTATAGACTAACTTTATTTGTTTTGTGAACTCGATGGCTAATTCAATAAAAGCCTCATCTACTTGAAAGCATGTTCTTTCAGACATTATTGTTGCTATCTCATTTATCTGAATGCTTGTCAGCATTTCATTGTAAATGACTCTGTTGTGTTTTTCTAAATACGGATACCATTGAAGTATCGGTGATATATATCCATACGAAGCCATGTGTGCTAATATATCCTGCAGATTTTCGCAATTGCGTTGATGTTTGTTTTCTGCAATATATTCTGATACAAAACTGTATGTGATATCATATGGCGTAATACCGGTTTGCTGTGCTTTGTAGAAAAACCTTGATAAAACAAATCTGGTTTTATTAATAGTTGAAGGAAGATAGTTGAGACTTTTTAAAAAATCATCAAGTATTGATTTCCATTCTTCATTCAATTCTGTATATATTGGTAGATTGAATGCATACAGGCAATAGTGTTTTATAGAGCCTGTTTCATAAACTTCGTTCAATCTCTGAATAGTAATAAGATAATTGTCTTTTGAATTTAATGAATCATACCATTCAAGTGCTTCAGAATATGAATAAGTTTTTTAGTGGATACAAGATAGTCTTTAAGTTTCTCCAGACAGTTAAGCGAAGCATAGTAGGCTGTTTTCTTTGCTTCAGAAGATACAAGATATTCTATAACAACACGACTATTGTTATTGTATTCAACAATCCAGCTGTTGTTTTCCAGAATTTCTTTTGAAACAATTTGTGCGTAAAATGGTTTTCGTTTTGGTCTTGCCATAATCAGTTACCTCCTAATTTATAGATATACTGATTATATCACAAAAAAAGAATATCCGAAGCTTTTTCTAAAGATAACGCTTTTATGCGCTTTCCTTAAAATGCTTCGGATAAGTATTTTGTTCGGATAAAGCTCTGTTGTTGTCGATAGGAACATCTCCGTCTTCAAGAAATGTATACAAATACTTTCTTTCATTCAGAGTATAGCGGACTGCATCAACAAGCTTGTTCTTACCACTGACCTGCAATGTTTCTGCCCACGCAAAGAAAGCATCCAGTAAAGGCTTAATCTTTACAAGACGCTGCTCATATCTTTCCTCAGCAGTAAGTTCTATCAGCAGTTTTTCTTCATGGTATAT
>CALFMA010000111.1 GCA_937880065.1 uncultured Ruminococcus sp. | reverse complement strand
TTTGTTATATATAAATACAGGTTGCTGTATTAGTAGCAAGCTTATAATTGTAAGCAATTGAATTGGATATGATAAAATATAATAAGCCAGTTAAGTTCAGATTCGTTATCACTGACGATGATGACAATATTGATTATTGGTTTAATCTTTAAAAAAAAACAAATATATGAGCAAACGTACATTCAAAAACACTTACATCGTTCTTTTCGGAGCATTTGACAGTGACAAATTCGTCAATTTTTCTAAGTTCAAGACTGTAGATGACTTTAAGAAACACCTTAATAAGAAGCATCTTTCTTATGATGCTGGAGAAGGTATGTTCATTCACGAAGATGATGAAGACCGCAATTCATGTTTTTATATCTGTGAGAAGAAATACTATGAAGATATTGGATGTATTGCTGATTGGGATCATGTGATTTTACAGGATTATTTAAATGATCGTAAATCAGGAATTGTTTGGAGTGAAGACTGCGAAAGTGTCTGGTTTGCTTGTGGTCGTTATGATATGACCGAGGATGAAAATCTTGAAGCAATATTTAATGATCTTAAGGCTATTGACGGCATTGAGATTGAACTTGAATTACCAGAACACTGGAACATGTCTGAGATCCTTGCGGACCGACGCGGAGAAGATATGTTCGGTGAGACTTTCAATGACTGGACTAAGGAAATTAATGCAAATGACAATAAAATAAAACAAACAGATATCAGTGAATCACAGGATGCATCAATCGCTATTGATTCAGGTTGTGATATTACTTTCGTAGACTGGGACGCTGTTGATAAAATGCTTCGTGAACAGAACAACAAGTGGCCTGTTGCTTTCTAAATAAGATCACTCTGAATTTAATTCAGACAAATGTCTATATTTCATACATACATTTGTTATATATAAATTGTAATAAAAAATATAATATGGCAGAAGAAAAAATCAAAGTAGGATTCAGTGTCGCAGTTGACAAAGGTTCTTGGTGGAAAATAAAAATTGAGCTTGAGGAACTTGGTTATCTTGAACTTCATCCTGGGAATATACCAGCAGTAGGAGATACAATCGTTGATAAATCTGATATTTATAAGGTAATAAGCAGGTATTTTTACAAAGATGATCATACTTGGTCAATCGTCCTTCAAAAACAAAACTAGTCAAATCTTTTTAATTCAAACAAGGAAACATGAGAAAAATTCTTTTTACAATCATTGGCCTGTTTGCCATAATCCTTTCTATGTCTGCTCAGTCGGACACCACATATGTCAATCTTGATGAGATTGTAGTATCATCTTTCTATTCGTCTTCACTGGCTGTCAATAACGTGATTGACACAGATCAGCTTGTTGCAGACAATTATGGTCAGGAGCCATCGAACTATTTCACTAAGATGCCGTCAATCATCGCACTCAATGACAATGGTACAGAGTTCGGTTATGGTTACTTCAGGATCAGAGGTCTTGACCAGACAAGAATTAATGTAACACTTGACGGTTGTCCTTGGAATGAAGCTGAAGATTACGGAAGTTATTTTGCCAATAGTCCAGATTTGATGTCATCTATGCATTCTATTAAAGTTGAGAAGGGTACATCATCTTCATATAACGGAATTGCCGGTGTCGCAGGCGGAATTGCTTTGGAATCTGTCAATCTATATAGAGATACTACTTCATATGCATATCTAAGCGGCGGGAGCTTTGGAAGCTTTAAGTCATCAGTTGTATATAACATGGGTAATCGTAATGGCTGGGGACTACACATCAAAGCTACACATCAGCAGACCGACGGATTCAGGGATTATGGATTCAATAAGTCTGAAGCATTTACGGTAAAGACCGGTTATAAATTTGCAAATAAGGCTACACTTGATGTACTGTCAATGAACGGTTATCATCGCAATGGTCAGGGCTGGATCGGTAATACTCTTGAAGAGCTTGCATTGAATCCTTCTGCAAATGGAAATACTGAAGCTGAGACAGATAATTGGTTTATGACAATGAATCGCCTGCAGTATAAGCAGATGTTTGATAATACATTACTGACTGCATCAGCTTACTATCAGTATCAGAACGGATCATATCGTATGGACCTTGACAACTATATGAGGAGAATGTGCGCAGAGGAATTTAATTCCGGAACGTTGTATGATTATGGTCTAAGACATAACATGTTCGGTGCAAATATAGCTGTAAAACACTATTTAAACGCCCTTGACGTGACTTATGGAGTAAATGCTTACAGATATATGCGAGACCATTTCTTGGCTGATAAAAGCAAGAATACAAGCCCAGAGGATAATTATGACAACACCGGTTATAAGAATGACCTCACAGTATTTGGAATGGTTACATATCGTCCTGTAAAGAATGTTGCTCTGTCAGGAAACGTACAGTACAGACATGCAAGTTTTGATTTTGAAGATCATCTTAATCCGGTTGAGTTTGACAGTAAGGCATTGGGTACAGTTTGGGATTTCTGTAATTTCGGATTCAATGCAGAATATACTCCCGTTAAATCAGTAAAGGTATATGGTAGGTTTAATCAGGTACACCGTGAACCTACGAGAAGCGATATGTTTGGAGGTTCAGAATGGTTTGTCGGAGAAGTTGCAACTATAAAGCCTGAGACTGCATCGGATTTTGAGCTTGGTGCTGAATATGCTGGAAAGAGACTGTATGCAAATATCAATCTATATTATATGCTGTTTAAGAATGAACTTGTATTGAACGGTGAGTATGGTCTTAACGGTCTTCCTTGTCATGATAATGCAGATAAGAGCTATAGAAGAGGCATTGAGGCTGAGGTTGATTGGAACTTTGCAAAGAACCTGCATGTAAGAGGAGCTGCTTCTTATTCAGACAACAGAGTAATTACACAGACATTTGGAAAGAGCAGACATATCCTTACACCAGCGGTTACATTCGACGGAGACCTTTATTATGACAATGGTAAGCTGAATGTCGGTGCAAATGCAAATTATCGCAGCTCAATGTTTGTAGATATGGCTAATGAGCATTCAATTCCTTACTTGTTCACAATTGAAATGTACGGATCATATAAGTTTGATGACGGAATTGAGCTGGGACTTCGTTGGAATAATGTTACTAATAGAGTCAACTATTGCACAGGAGCTGTAGGTCCTAATAATGAGACACTATACTTTAGAAATGCTCCTACAAATATGATTGCATTTATTAAGTATAACTTCTAAATACAACTTTTAAACTAAACATAAAGTTTCATCGCAAATGTCTGAATTTCATTTAGGTATTTTGTAAATGAAATATAAAATTTCAACGCAAACACTGAATTTTCATTCAGACATTTTGTAATTGAAATATAAAATTTCAACGCAAACACTGAATTTTCATTCAGTGTTTGTTATATATAAATACAGGTTGTTATAAATATTAAAATATATGAATACAAAATATGAAGTAGGAAATAAGGTACTTGTGAAGTCATCAAAATGGTATTTTGAAAATCGCAGCGATGGTATGTCAAAATGTGTAACATTTAATGACGGTAGTATATTTGGTATAGCAAAAGCAAAATTTTGTGGACACGTAGTTACAATTGAATCTATAACAGATGATGGTCAATATACTGTTGTTGAGGATGATGCAAAAATGTATTGGAGCGAAAAATGCTTTGAATGCAAATTTAAGCCAAAATTTAAAGTAGGAGAACTTGTGTTATGCTTGGACGGTTGTCCTGGAGTAATTGATTCAATTGATACTCATGAAGGACAAATCAGATATGAAGTAACATTTGGCGGAGGTGTTGATTTTGGTTACTATAAAGAGACGGATCTGATTGAATACCACAAGCTAGAGTATATTACTGGAGATTTTGTTGGAATCTATGGGTATGAGACTGATGTAAAGATTCAGCAAATGCGTTGGGACGGGTCAAGCTTCATGTATAAAGTATATCTTGCAGATAAAGAGGAATGGATAACTGCAGATGACATTGCTTATAAAGTAGAACAAGGCAAGACGCCGGCTATTTCAGGTACTATAAAAGCTACACTATTATCTGCAAGAGATCGCGGTAGAATTGACGAGATCATTAAGGCGCTTGAATTCCTTGAAGAAGACAAAATGATTTGTTATGCAGACGAAATTGAATTTTTAAAAAAGATACGATCATGGTAGAAGATTTGACATATGAAGAAAAAGTAGAAAGTATTTTAAGCATGCTTGCTACACCAATTTATCGTAGAAGGATTGATGATGAGGGAATTAATACGCTTATCACAGAAGCATATTTAGAAATGAAGGAGCGTAAACGTTTGAGTGCTTTAGAAGAATCAATTCCTGCCGGGCCTAAAGCACAGGAAGTTTACAGACAACGATATGATGACTCAGTAATATAATTCAGTGATATTATGACAAAAGAAGATAGACTGTTATTGGTTAAGGATTTGTCAGCAAGACTTCCTTACGGTGTGGAGATCGAGCATATCAAATCTGGCATGCGTGGTGTTTTGCATGAACTGAATGTATATCCAATGTATGACGACAATGACAATGTATTTGATTGTGTATGTCATACAGATTTTTTCGGTGATGGTGATAGTTTCGATATCTCCGAATTTAAGCCTTATCTGTTTCCAATGTCAAGTATGACTGAGGAACAGAAAAAATTTATAAAAAATAACTTCTGTTATGATTGGGATATTGATGACCACCCTTATAGTTGGTGGGCACAGTCTATGGAAATTGGAAATGTAGACAAACTTATAGATTGGTTCCACAAAAACCATTTGGATTACATGGAGCTTATTCCAAAAGATCTTGCACTGGATGCAACAGGTAAAAACATTTATGATTAATAATATTATGACAGCAAAAGAATTAGACAAGTACATTAAGCTTCAGGAGAAGTTTCAACTCAGATGTGAAGCTATTTGTAAAATACTTGAAACATTAGACTATAATTATTACTATCTAAGTGATTTTGAACTTGATGTTTATGATGCAAAGGTATATGGGGAAGGAGATGAATACTGGCAATATGGGGGTTATGAACATCATTCTGGTTCATTTCCAGTAAGCTACTTGTGCATGTCAGATGATGCTCTCAAAAAGATAGTTGAAGATGAAATGAAACGAAGGGAAGAAGCTAAGCTTGAAGAATTGAAACGAAGGGAGAATGCAGAAGCAATTCTCCAAAAGAAACGAGATAGAGAAGAATACGAAAGACTTAAAAAGATATTTGAAGGAGAGTAAATATGAGCTATACAGAAAGACACATTGGTAAACTTGTTGAAGTAGACTTTGACAGGAACGGCACTACACCTGAGCAGTTTTATAGAATGCTTTGTGAATATCATAATTATAACAGTTTGACGGTTACAAAGTATAGAGATCCATATACATATAAGAGCTGGGAAGATCTGTATTGGGATGAACTTTGGGACAAAGACAATCTTTATAAAGCTGATGGAAAAGTATACAAATTAGTTGAACACATCGAAACAGAAGATGACATATTCAAGTTCTGGAAAAATGCAGACGGTTCAATATCGTTTGTTGTAGAGTTCTATAACGGTGGTACATGTCTTAGTGAAATGATTGAAGAGGGTGTCCGGGAGGTAAATAGAAATGTTTAATTCCTATTCAAGTTCACATAATACAATAAATAACAACGTACATCTTAAGCCGGCTTGTGTTGGTACATTGCAGAAATCACACAATAAGTCAAAATTTAAAAGATTTCATGTTCGGTCAGATATGGCTACATGGGTATTTTCAGATGTACCACATTTAAGTGAGAAAGAAACAGATAGATATACTAGTGATTACGATTCAAAATCAGGTAAATATATAATCAAAGGTCCAGAGATCGTCATATTGCAAATAATGTGCTTTGGAGATGAGGAACTTATGATTGAATATGTATTGAAATCAGATTATGATGCGTGTGAATAATTTAATAAAAGACTGTATTTTTTACAGTCTTTTGTTATATATAAATACAGGTTGCTGTATTAGTAGCAAGCTTATAATTGTAAGC
>CALFMA010000110.1 GCA_937880065.1 uncultured Ruminococcus sp. | reverse complement strand
TTCGGGAGGTTTCCTTGTAGCTGTCATACCTATCTGCTTTTTCTTTAATCAAACGAGTTTTTAGAGATGCCCATAATAAAGAAGTTTTAGATTTTTGAAGATAAGGTTGTGTAACCTATGTGGTTACGCAGCCTTTCTTTTTTGTTGTTTGCTATAATTACAAATGTCATTGCTAAAGTGACTTATATCATCTTGTAAAATGAGAGGATGAGAGATATAATAATTACAACAAAGAAAATTTACAATTTTTTCCTATTTAACGAGGTGTTTATTATGATTGTGAATTATTATAATGTAAAAAACTGCAAATATGAAGTGTATGAAAATCGCCCTGCTTTATTTCCTCCTGAGGATACAGATGAATCACTTCTTCGTGAATATGGATTTGTTAAAATGATAGACGGCAGATGGTTCAAATTTTTAAGCGGCAATGAATATCAGCATATTATGGAAATGTATCCCTGTGATGTTACCTTTGATATAAGCTATAATCCCATAAAATATACAAATATGGATGATAAAGGGAATAACAGGATTTCAAATATGCTGTCAATTCTTTCTCTTGCGTGTTTTGCTGTAGTAGTTGAACGATTTTTAGCAGTATCGCTTACGCCTGTGTGTGTGTTTTTTGGATTTGCTATAGCTCTTGTTACTGCTGCAAGAATAGTAGAACCACAAAATATTTTTCCAAAAATCCTTACAATATTTTACATAACAGTTGTTGTCGTTTTTACAATAATGATTATCCATGCTATAATAGTCTGCAACAGGGAGATTGACGCTTGTCTTAATAGTTGCAGCGGAATAGGGTGATAAGATGAAACTTAATATTAATACTGATTATGGAGCAATTTCGCCCTATTCCATAATGATAACGCTTGCTTTTATAGTGGGATTATATGTGCAGTGCCGTTTAAATTTTAACCGAGGAATAAGCAGAAAGACTTCATTTAAGTTGATTATGATTTCTCCTGCGGCAAGTATTATATGTGCGTTACTGCTTACATATTATTCATCGGGTGGTCAGTATATCGGTTTATCCTCGATGGGAGGTCTTGTGGGAATGTACATAGGCGTACTGCTTTCCTCTGTTGTGCATCGTAATTATGGTGAAACAAGGGTTATGATTGAAAATTGTACCTTTACACTCCCTCTTATGTATAGTATTTCAAAAATAGGATGTTTATTTGCAGGGTGCTGTCACGGAATAGAATATAACGGATTTTTAAGCTTGCATTATATCAATGTGAAAGGTGAGGAAATGACAGTGTTTCCTGTTCAGCTTATTGAAACAATAGTTTTTTTCATAATTTTTGTTGTGGGGATAGTTTTATATAAAATGCATAGCAGAAAATCTTTATATATGACGTTTGGTTTATCGGTATCAGCTAAATTTATGCTTGATTTTTTCAGAGAATCTCATAATGGAAAAGTATTGTCTTTAAATCAGATTTTGTGCATTGTTTTAATTGCTGCGGCGATAGGAATATATTGGATTTATAAAAGATGTCAATACAAAAGATATTGCTTGACAGAAAAATTATATAATAAAAAGAAGAACACAGAGGTAACAGCTATGTTGAAATAATGCCCTGTTGCAATTATCAGAAAAGGGAAAGCTGTTCTGACAAATAATAAGCGTGTTCCATATGCTGTTTGGCTTCTGATTCAAGTATTTCAACATTTGACAGAGGAATGTTTTTGAATCGCAGTTGATATACCATATCAAAAAAGCTCGTTACAGCTGCCGTGCCGAGATGTGTCAAGCAAATAAGCTGAATATGAAAATGCCGTGCAATACGGAACATCGGTTCAAGAAGGTGCGGTGATGAGATAGGTCCGAAAGGATTGTCAAGTATCAGCACACCACTTGTAGTTTTCAGACTGCTTGTCAGGCTTCGTGTGTAATTCATTACAGAAACGATTAACGAGAACAATACAACGAACTGCTCTCCGCCGGAGTTGGCTTTAAGAGCATCCTGCCATGAGCGATAACGGCTGTTCTGGATATTTTTGTCAATCTTGAAAACAGTAATTGGAATGTTTTCTTTGCCGATGTAGCAATTCAGCAGCCGTCTGATTGCCAGATGTTCGTGATGTGTTTTTGTTGAAATATCCTGCTCAGACAAATACTTCTTTACTTGTTCTGTAATGTATTGATTAATTCTTTCAGTCGGCTGTTCACTGTTTGGTTCAATGACAGGCAAATCAATTTGAATCATCTGTTTCTTTGAATTGCCTATCTGTACAGTTGATTTCTTTGAGAGAATTGTAAGGTTCTCATACAGCCGTCCCACACGTTGAATACAATTGGTCACAAGCTGTGTTCTGCTGTTTTCAACATCTTTAAGCAAAACAGCCAGCTGAGCGATACGGTCCTGATACCGTTTTATATCCCCTTCTGTACGCTCGTAAAGCGTGAAGTATTTATCACCTGTAATACCATGATTGTCGATAACGGATAATATGCCGTCAAGGGTTGCTGTAAACAAGATATGCGTGTTTCTGAATGGCTCAAGAATATTTCGATGATACTTTTTTGTTTCATTTTCAGCCTGTTTCAGCTGTTCAATACAGTTCTCTATCCTATCACGCAGCTTGTTGGTGTCTTGCAGAATTTCTGAAAGCTTAGGTGGATATTCTGCAATTTCTGATGTAAATCTTTCTGCATATTTAGCTGTATATTTGTAGTCCGCATTCAAATCTGTCAGCTTTTCAGTACATTTCTTTATGATTTTTTCGGTATCTTCTAAAGCCGATTTACATTCCGTTATACGGCGTTCAAAATCCGAACCAACTTCCGATTGCGGCAAAAGCTCGGTTTGTAAATCTGATAGTTTCGCCTTTGCCGTTTCAAATATGTTTTCAGCTTTAGCATGACATTCCACAGCCTGTGAATACTGTTCGGAAGCCTGATTACATTCCTTTTTCGCCTGAGAAAGCTGTTCTTCTGCACGCTGATAAGCATCATCGGAATATGACGTATTTTCATATTCTGACGGCTCAATATGAAACCTTTCAATATCCTTAGCTTTTTTTCTGATACTCTCCTGAACCTTTTGCAGTTGTCTACGCAGATCCTGAGATTTTGCCGAATAATTCTCCTGATATAAACGGTATTCCGCAAGCATTACAGAATAATCTTCAGCAAGTACAGCCGCTTCCGATGTGTCTTTCAATTCATTAAGCAAATTCCGATACTCCGTCAGTTTATCATTGAACTGCATGATTTTATCATTACATTCCTGTATCAGGTTTTCAAGACGGATTGCTTCCTTTTGTTCTGATTCAATCTGAGCAGTAAGCCCTTTGCAAGTTCCTTCCATTTCCGCTATTTGTTTTCCGAGATCCTCATATTGTGAAATAGTACCGCAGATACGTTCAAAATTACCTCTGTTATTTTCGGTATTGTGTATGATATCCAACTGTTCATCTTTCAGTTTACGGAGTTCATAAGTATGTTTTTTTATCTCTGCTTTTCGTACATCAAGTGCTGATAATTCATCTTGAATTTTTTTTAGTTCTGCCTGACAGGAAATTATCCCATTCTGAAAACACTGTTCATCATCAGCGGTATATGTAAATGCAGCAAGTATACTGCGTTCCGATTCCCATTCATTAATATGGTGCCGTAGATTTATTATTTCGCTTTTGGAATCATCAAATTTTTTCTGAATAAGCTCTTTGTAAACAGAAGCGTCATTGAAATAATCTTTATCAAAGGCTGATAAAAAACGGTTATATTCACTCCATTTTCCGTCAGCCATATCCGCAACCTCAGAACGGGTATATACAGGAATAACAGCCTCCAACCATGAATCGGTTGTTTGCGACAGCAGATTCATCTTGGCTTTTTCAGAATCCACAATGACTGAATATGCAACAAGCGGATTGCTCGCAAGTATATCATGTCTTATTGCAGAGGACTGATAATTCAGATATTGCTCGCCTGTCTGGTAAGAAACTCCCGATTTCTGCAAGAAGTCAATTGCTGTTTTAGAAAGATGAAGCTGTCCTGTTTCAATACATCTTAGCTGTTCTGTGAGCAATTCGGCTGAACGCTCGGTTTGTTTCAACTGCTCTTTCAGCTTCATAAGTCTATTATCAAGGCTTGCAATCGGTTCTTCTGAAAACAGCTGACTTACAGGTAATGACAAATGCTCCAATACAGGGATAACTGCATTGTATGATTCTTGATACTGTTTCAAAGCAGATTCATGCTGTTGCAGGCAGACGTTACAATTTGCCTGTGCCTGAGCCAGTTCTGAACGCTTTAAATCCTGATTATCAAGTTCCTGTCCCAGCTGTTCTATTTTATTTTTACATCTTTCAAATTCATCATGTGCATTTTTGAGCTGCTTATCATAGCCAAAACGGATATTTCCAATATCCTCTCTTGAATAACTTCCGTCAAGCATAACCGTGATTTGCAGAGCAAGTTCTGTTAATACTTGATGTATTTCTTCAATCAGATATTCTCTGCGTCCTGTCGCCTGATTCAAACGCTTGTTTTCTTCATTATGCTGTTCGGTAAAACGTAATATTTTTTCTTTTGTTTCAAGAAGCACATCTGAATGAGTTTTTCTTGCTGATTCTTCCTGAATCAAATCCCTGTCCGTCTGCTGTTTTAATTCAGCTGCCAACAAAGAGAGTGAATATTTCAAAGAAAGGATGCGGGAATCCTGCGTTCCCTGCTCCAACTCTCTGATCTGTGCAGTCAATGCTTTCTCCGATTTCTGCTGTTCAAGCAGTTCTGCATATTCTTTAGCGGCATTCAATACTTTAACCAGATGATCATAATTATTACGCTTGTTTTCCGCATCTTCTTTTTCCAGCGTACATTCTGCGAGTTTTATAACTGATTTATCAAAACTCTCCTGTGCAAGATAAAATTCTTTTGATGCCTTTTCAACTTTAATATGGTGCAGTTTTGCTTTCAGGTTGGCTTTTGTTTGTTCAAGCTGTAATTGCTTGTCGCTTTCCAGTTTGATATTACGGTCAAGGGTGAATAAATGGTCAGCCAATAAACGAATTGCCTGTATCCTTGCATCTTCGGCATTCCACATATTCTTCATAAACGGAAGTATTCCTTGCAGTTTTTCAGTAAATGCTTTTATCTGTGACTGCAACCGAAGATTTTCTTCCTGCCCTGCATAGCTGTTGGCATAATGGACAAACATTTCTTCCAAATCTTCTGCTGACGCTTTATCATTCGGCATAACACCGGGGATAATGAATTTGTCAAGAAGTCTGTCGGCAGTTCGGTATTCCTCAAAAAACTTTGTAATACCGCCTTCCACCGCATTGATTCGTACAAGAATATTTTCCCATTCTGTATGGAGAATACCGTATTCTTCCAAGCGTTTTTGGTAATGACGCTGGGAATGAGAATCGGAGGGGTAGTATTCAACTTTTTTGTTCTGCAAATATTTACGCAGCTCATCAAAAGACATAGAACGAATATGACTGCCTGTTCGTTCCGTCAGAGGAAGATTAATCAGATCAAGCTTATCACCGCTTCTTGTATAATCATGGATAAACGTGTAGTAACGAACCGTTTTGCTTTCATTCTCATCATCTGCTGTTGTGCTTGCCGCCAATGCGATACCTGTCAGGATGCTGTTAGATGAGCCGTCCAGCGACCACTCTATCAGAACAAACGCATGGTCAGTACCTTTTTGAAAATAATCGCTGATATTGCGGTTCTGCACTTTTGCTTTCGGGCAGACAGGTTGAAGAAGCAGCTGCACAATTACAGACTTACCGCCGCCGTTATCGAGATTAAGCAGCGTATTTATCGGCTTTCCTTCAGCGTTCTCAGTACAAAAGATCTCATCGGGTATCAGCTTTGCACCTTCATTAAACCTGAAATTCACTATTCTGATTTTACGAATTGACGGCATCTGTTATTCCTCCCTCCAGAATAGAATGTATCTCTTTAATACGATTCTGGGATAAATAATACGGCATCAGGTCATTCAGTTTTACAGTCGGTTTCCATACTCCATCCGCATCATATAATAATTCCTCATCACGGAACTTTCTGATAATTTTCATAAAGCAGCCGTGCTTAGTATCTACTGAATTTGATTCATCCCCACGCTTTGCCAGCCAGTTGTCTGCAAGGCGAAGAAAATCAATGCTATAACGTGCAGAAGCACTTTTTAGCGTTTCACCCTCAGTTCGTACTTGTTCGCAATGGTGTGTGAACTCACTCAGAAAATCAGATTCCTTGATATAATACCTCGTTTGCAGGGTATTACCTTTTCCGCCATATAGCTCATGCAAAAGATAGATTGCCATATAATTAAGCAGATACAGTTCTTCCAGCTTTTCATTGCCGATACTGCGGCGAAAGTCGCTGTTGTCCTGTGAAAATAATTCGTTGCTCGGATTCGACAGGAGATAAAGCCTGCCGTTTGTTCTGTATAGCGTAAAGTCAAGTTCCTGCTCCATAATGGCAAGTTCGGAAGCGATCTCAGCGTCGCAATAATCTTCATAATAGGAAGGATCCTGTTCACGGGTAATATATCCCTTTTCCATTAGTTTAGCAAATAGTCTAAGACTTTCAGGCTTCATCGTTTCACCTCGATTTTAAAATTATTTATTTTTACGCAGTTCCCTGCATTATCAGATAATGTAATCACATCATCAAGTTTATGTATCAGTATCATTTGCATCTGTACCAATTCCTGCGGAAGTTCGCTCAGGCAATAGGAAAGGTCGAATTCTCCAACAGGCTCAATGATATCATACTGTGCTGAACGCCAGCCTGCTACATCAATTTCTCCAATTCCGTAAAGCTTTAACATAACATCGGGCAATGATTTTTCCTGTAATTGCTCCTGTAGCTGCTCTTTGGATAAAGAGTCTAAATAATCGCTGAAACAGAAAACGGCGTTTTGATTTGCAAACGACAGCAATCCTTTTATAATCTCAACATATCGTCTATTTCGTATATCAGCAGCAGTTTCGGCATTATCCTCACTTATGATTTCAATACCGTCATCTCTGCTTGTTTCCTTGATAGCATTCTGCCTGCTGTAAAAGAAATCAATCCCAAACAAGTGTGGAAATGAAGGACGATACAGCGGAGCAAACAATTTTCCGACATTTTTTGAATCTTGCAGCTGCATTTTCTGCAATGGGAGCAATAATTCCTGTTCAAGGTCAAATCGGCCTGCCTGCAAATAAGAAAAGCTATCATCCAATAAATTGGCATACAGTTCGGAAAGTGAAAATTTCTGATTGAAAACACAACTCTGTTCACTTATTACTGTATCAATATTTTCAAGGATTTCCCGTATTTCCTGTTCTGTCTGACCGATATTGTCATTTAGATTGACCTGTGCATCTGTGATTGCTTGGAATTTTGCTGATACCAGCGTGCGGATATCACTGAGCTGTTTGTTTTCATCTTCAAAGGAATCCCTGACCTGCATGACAATTTCTTCATATTCATCAATAGATACTTCGGAAATATTGGTTCTGCATCGGAGCATAAAGTCATCCATTCTTGTTTTTAGATTTCTTACTCTGCTGACAAGTTCACGGCTCTCACGAAGTGCTTTACCATAGTTACCTCGTTTGATAAATTCCTGTAATTTAAAACGGTTGACAGAAAAATCAAGTTCGTTGTCAATCTCTTTTGTCCTGAAAAGAAATTCATATGCTTCATTCGTCAAAACATAACTGCCGCTTTGCTGTTCGAGCAATATAAGGGAACTTTGCTCCCTGAAATCTTCATCTCCGCTTTGAAACGTATCAAATAAGCGTACCTTGCCGCCGCTTTGCAAAACATCTGTTACAATATAGTCAGTCAGCAGCTTTGCCGATTCGGGTTCATAATCGTATACATCGGCGAGTTCTCGCAAAAATGCTGTGATATCCTGCTTAGTGCAACGTTCACCGTAACGGAGTGTACTGTCCATGATAAAAACCATTACCATAAGAATCAGATTATCGGTCTTATCGTCATCATTGTGCAGCAATTCACGAATTTCCGTTGGCTTGCTTCTTTGCAGCCAATATTTAATGAGATTTACGAATCGCATACGTTTTTCAAAATCTTGTAATAGTTCTTTGGATTCTGCTGAAATCATATTCTTACCTCATGTTATCTGTAAGTACAGGGTATGAGAGAATCTCCTGCGGCAGACGCTTGTTTTCTTGCAATATCTGTGTGATTTGTTTTTGTTCATCAGCGGAAAATTTTGGCAGTATTTCAGACATTTCAGGTATAATGCAGCGTCCGTCATTACTGTCCGGAAGTTGAATGCTGCGGCTCAATTCCAGCATTTTCCGATATGCAGGAAGAAACAATTCAATGTGCAGTTCTTCTGCCGCTTTGCAAAGCCGCAGAAATATATCAAAACCTGCTCTGTCAATATCTCCGCAGTACAGAAAATGAACTGTATCGGCACTCAGGTAGGCGGCATAAGAGCGAAATTTATCTTTTCCTGTAATGTCATTGCCCTGTCCAAAGATTACACCGTCGATCTGTGTATCAAATAATGTGTTAACTTCGGATTCATACATAAGGCGGCGGATATTAAACCAGATATCTTTGTTTTCGCAGATAAGCAAGGTCATTGTCGGTTTCCGAAAAGGGATATAATCCGAAAAGCATTGTTCCGGAGTTTCGTAATATCGAAGGGTTTCTCCTGTAATACCGATTGCTTCCAATAATCTCAAATGGTTATCCAATACCTTTTCTTCACCGAATATAGCAAAAGAACGCTCACGTCTTGACATCATATCATTGTTTTCGTGATTAGTAAACCATTCACTTAAACGACATAAAAACCCCTTGTTATTAACAAATTGTATTTGACGCCTAAGCAGATACCCATTCGCTAAAAGTCTTGGGTGAAGTGCATATATTTCATTTGGTGATACTTGTACAGTGTTCTCAATACAGATAGTATATCGCATAGACAATGGATTCTGCTGATTTCCATTTGTTCCGCTGCTCTTGATAGGCAATAATATGCCTTTATCATTAAGCTCCTTGATTTGTTCGCTAAGCTGCTCCGAATCTGAGCATAATCCGCTGAGTTCCTCTAATGTGATTCGTTTACGGGGAAAAGCTTGCAATGCTTTATATAGTGAATTACCGAGTTTACTCATACATTGCCACCTCTGAACTAAATATATATTGCTCCCCAAACTAAACCTTGCCACCAAATACTCGACATAAAGAAAATTTCTCTGTGTCAGAAAAACTTGAAATGCGAGAGCATTCCTGCGTTTTTCTTCCTTAATAAATTTCCTTTCTGCCTTCGTCTTTTTGGCAAGGTATAATTGGAGGCACTTTAAATAATTATACATAATTATACCATAATTTAGCCGAAAAAGCAAGCTATCGGCTGTATAAGTATAAAGGGCATCTCTAATACCAATCCCTAAAACAACAGTAGACAAATCTAATGGCATAAATGATGTATGTCATCGTTGTCCTCCTCACCATACGACGGTATGCTTTCGTCGTCCGCCTTGATATACATCATTTCTGCTCATCATCTTTGTCTACTAACATTTTAGGGATTGGTATTAAAAATGATTTTTGAACAGATAATAGGAATTTTTATTTCAAAAAATTAAAGCTCTTATTATCTTAAAGCAGATAAAGTGATTTATAGACCATAGAATTCTTTTGATTTTGTGGTCTTAATTTTATTGCATTTTTATATAAATTATGGTATAATAAAATCAAAGTTGACATAAGAGGCAGCGACGGAAAAGTGGTCAGAATTTATCACTAACTGAGGTGTAGGATGAAAAAAAGAATAATTACTACAATATCAGCTTTATTTATGTGTACAACAACAGTATCCTGCGGAGACGTGGCTGAAAAGTGTTCTGTAATAGTTAATGAGACAACTACAGAAATAGTTGCTACTGACGAGCTACAGACAGAGCATGTGTCCACTTCTGCCATTAGAACATCAGCATCTGAAATAACTACATCTGCCGCTATTACTACAACTGCGACAGAGACTATATCCGCTGCAGAGGATGTGGATATTGTGAACATCGTTAAAGAAGTCTGCATAAAGTATTACGATAGTCCGGGTTATACTGAGGAAAGAGCCGTGGAAGAAGCAGAATACATGATCGGAAGGGCAAATGAGTTTATTGAACAGGATCCTGTGGAAGTGAATTCCGAAGATGCTGCCAAGTCCAGAGCCAGAACTGTTTTTATCGAGTCTATTGGTCAGGAGTTCGTCGATGAGCTTGAATCAGACTATTACGAAAAAAATGGTCAAATGCTCAGACTTGAAAGAAATGCTCCTCCTTATAGGTGCATTTATTATGATGAGTATGATGTGTGGGCTGTTACCGCTGTTCTTCGCTCAGGAAAACTTGAGGATGGAACCAGTCTTGAACACACCGGTGAATCACCATATGTTCTTATAAGAGGAAAAGACGGTGCTTTATTGGCAGTATTTTGCTGATATATAATAGATTGTTAGAGCGTTTTTTGACCCCAATTCTGACCCCTAATAACATCCTCACAGCACGTAAGCTGGTGAATGTTCAAAAATGAGAAATGGCGTAGTGTAGCCATAAACTCATTCAATTAGATGCGATTAGATATATGTAAAATTATTAAGTAAATCTCTCATAACCCGAAGGTCGTAGGTTCAAATCCTGCCGCCGCAACCAACGTAAAATCGGCGTTTTCGAGTAATCGGAAACGCCTGATTTTTTTATATTTAAAGTATGATTTCCGTTATATTTCCGTTACGGATATATAAGGCTATAGTTATAAACTGTAAGTAATGAACTGATTTGTAAGCAGTAAGCACTCAAGTGAATGTATTAAATTCAAATGAGAGAAAGAATGAATACTTGATTTTATACGTGAAACATGATATAATAGTTGTATAGTAAATGCAAGGGAGGCAGGGTATATGGGAATTTACATAAACCCAGACAATACAGCGTTTATAAAAGCAGTTGAATCTGAGATATATGTGGATAAAAGTTTGTTGATTTCATTTACGAATAAAGTTATAAATACGCTACAGAGTAATATTTGTGTCAGTCGACCAAGAAGATTTGGAAAATCTATGGCGGCAGAAATGCTTGTGGCGTATTATAGTTGCGGCAGTAATTCTCGGAAACTTTTTCAAAATCTTAGAATTGCGCAGCATCCGAGCTTTGAGAAACACCTGAATAAATACAATGTTGTACATCTTAATATTCCTAATTTTATGGAAGATGCGGAAAATGCCAGTGATCTTATTGGCTTTATTAAAGAAGATTTACTTGATGAATTGCTTCGTACATTCTCAAATGTACAGATGCCTAAACGAATTACTCTGACATCTGTATTTGCTGCAATTTTTGATCAGCTGAAAGTACCATTTGTATTTATAATAGATGAATGGGATTGTATTTTCCGAGAGTATAAAAACGATACTGCTGCACAAGAAAAATATTTGACATTCTTACGAAATATTTTGAAAAATCAGCCATACGCAGCGTTAATATATATGACAGGAATCTTGCCTATCAAGAAATACGGAGATCATTCTGCTCTCAATATGTTTGATGAGTATTGTATGACAAATCAGCGAAACCTTGCGGAATTTACAGGGTTTACGGAAACAGAAGTCAAAGAACTTTGTGAACGTTATCAAATGGATTTTGAAATGACGAAACATTGGTATGATGGATATAACCTGAAAGGTATGTCAATATATAATCCTCGTTCTGTTGTAATGTCCATGACTGGACACGATTTTGACAGCTACTGGACAAAAACTGAAACTTATGAGTCACTAAAAAAATATATTCAAATGGACAGTTTTGGCTTACGAGAAATTATTACAAAGCTTATTTCAGGGGAGCACTATCCTGTTAATTCAGACAAATTCCAGAATGATATGGTGACTTTTAACAGTGCAGATGATGTGCTGACGTTGCTGATTCATTTAGGTTATCTGACCTATGATTTCGATACAGAAACTACATGGATTCCAAATGCAGAAGTACAGAAAGAATTTCTGAATTCCATCGAGGATGGAGGCTGGGAACACATTATGCACTCGCTTCAGATTTCAGACGAGTTGCTTGAAGCAACTTTGCATGGCAATAGTGAACGGGTTTCTGAAATTATCGAACAGGTGCATGATGAAAATACGTCAGTTCTGCAATATAATAATGAGAATTCTTTGTCCTGTGTATTATCTCTTGGATACTATTCTGCAAGGAAAAATTATATGATTTATCGGGAGTTAGCAGGAGGAAAAGGTTTTGCGGATCTGGTATTCATTCCCCGAAAAGGCTGTACAAACCCTGCGATGATTGTAGAATTGAAATGGAAACACTCTGCCGAGACTGCAATTGAACAGATTAAGAAAAAAGAATATGTTAATTGCCTGAAAGACTATACCGGTGAAATACTGCTTGTAGGAATAAATTATGACAAAGATTCTGATAAAAAACATAACTGTGTGATTGAGAACTATATAAAGGGCATCTCTTAAAACCCCTTTTGAGAAAAAAGCAGCTATGCACGACATCTAC
>CALFMA010000109.1 GCA_937880065.1 uncultured Ruminococcus sp. | reverse complement strand
CATAGGAAGTCTGCCGTGAGGGAGGTTTTTAGAGGTTCCCTTATGATAAACAGATATATTAATTATATCATATCCGAATTTATTTTGCAATAGGCTGTGCGGAAATTTCACATTTTCAACATATTACGATGTTTCCACTTGACAAAACAGATGTGAAAGTGTATAATTAAACTATAGGAGCTGAAGATTTTATGTTCATTCAAAAAAATGATAGAAGTATAAAAGCTTTCCTTTTAGGAATTTGCACATTACTTATGTTTACTTCATGTAATAAAGTAGTGCCATCTGAAAACAGTTCGGATAAAGCAAAATCAGATAATATTTCATCAAAAGAAACAAATACCGATGATGTTGTCATAAACTTTGCTGTTCTGGGAAAAGCCGATTATATAACAAGTGCTGCAAAAAAATTTAATGAAGCGGATAACGGATACCGCATAGAACTTATAGACTATTACAATGAGTCCGATGATTCTGCTTCTCGTGCATTGAAATTGCAGGATTTTCAAATTATGCAGGATATAATTAATACGGACGATATTGATATGGTCACAAGTTTATCCTTTTCAGAAGAAGCAAATTACAGAAGGCTTATTGAGAAAGGTGCATTTACGGATTTATATGAATTTATGCAGAATGATACGGAGGTCAACACCACAACTCTGAATAATCATATCTTATCTGTAAATGAGATGAACGGATGCTTGTTTACAATACCTACCTATTATGTCGCTTATACAATGTTAGGCGATAGTACTTATGTAGGCAATAAAATAAATTGGAGCTTTGATGAGCTGTTTTCACATTGGGAGAAAATGCCTGATAACGCTACAATTATGGGAGAACGCACAAAAGAGGCGGCATACAGAGCCTTTGTTGCACCAAATCTCAGTTCATTTGTAGATTTTGAAAGCGGTAATGTTAATTTTGATTCTGATGATTTCAGAAAAGCACTTGAATTCTGTAACAAATTTGAGTATGGAAATCAAGAGAAAATGGATATTGATTTTAATGCTCCAATGTTTTGCAACGAAGCTTCTATTTCATCATTTATGGGAATTTATCCATACAAGCTCGGAAGTAACAACCCCAATGCCACATTTGTCGGATTTCCAAGTTCAAATGGCGAGGGCGCATATTTACGTTCTTTCAGCGATTGTTTTTCAATTTCGGCAAAATCCTCTGAGGAAAAACAACAGGGTGCATGGGAATTTATACGTTTATTCTTTATGACGGAGTGGCAGGAAGAACACGCATTATCAATTACTAACCGCACAAGCGGATATGCAACACAACAATGTTTCTGCATTAATAATACAGCAAATGAAAATATCAAACGTAATACCGTTGATAAAAAGTATTCCCCTGCAACATTTGAAAGTAAGGGAGAAACTTTCACAACCGAATTCCCGTCATTGGAAGATTGCAATGCCCTTGAATCATATCTGAACAGTATTGACCGTTGGGAAGTCAGACTTGATGATTCTATTGTAGGTGTAATTGATGAGGAAGTTATGACATATTTTTCAGACGAAATTTCTATTGACGAATGTATAAATCGAATCCAGAATCGCACATCTATCTGGATAAGTGAAAAAAGTTAACGAAAAATGCTATTACGGGCATTATTGAAATATGAAAGGAGCTTTTAAAATGAGCGAAATTATCAATGAAAATGCAAATCTTCCCGAGGAAGACGAGGCAAACGAAAACTATATAACTCTTACCGATGAAAACGGCGAGGAAGTTTCCTTTGAAGTACTTGACACTCTCGAATACAAAGAGCGTTGGTTTGCAGTTCTTCTCCCCTTTGACGAGGAAGATGAGGGCGTTGTAATTCTCGAACTCGTACCCTCCGAAGACCCCGAATTTGACGAATTTGTAGCCGTTGAGGACGAGGCTTTGGTTATGGAAGTATTTGAGGAATTCAAGAAAAACTACAAGGGCGAATACGAATTCGAATAAAAGTCAACCGCACAAAGCATTTTCTGCTCTGTGCGGTATTTTTTATGCTGTTAAGCTATTAACTTTTCACGCATAAGACATAAATCAAACACGTCAATTCTGCTGTCTTTGCATAAATCTCCTGCCTGCCAATCGGTCAGTTCGCCCTTGCCTAAAAGCCACTTTTCAAGCATTACTGCATCGGCAATTGAAAATTCACCGTCTGCATTTACATCTCCCGCAACCGCAGCCGCAACCGAAAGCTTATCCTTAATAAGTGCCAGCAGAGAGTACTCCCCTGCCGCATCCTGTGAAAGCTCCCATATCATAATTCCGCCGTAATTCTTAGCTATATCGCACTTTTCAGCCATTGTAACCGCTCCGTTATATGCCACATCGCCGTATAAATCCCTGTTGTAATTTTCCTTGTCAATTTCAATCAGTTCCGCAAACGGCACATATGAATTCCAGTCAAGCTTGCCGTCAGAAGTATAACCTCTGCCGTAAAACGGAACGCCAAGAACAAGCTTATCCTTTGGAACTTTTTTCTGCACATTGAAATATTTCAGACATTCATTTGTAAAATCCATATCGCAATGGGAACTTTCATCGCCGTCATTGTCATATGCCATAACATTGAGAAAATCGAACAATTCAAAGGTATCGGGAGAAACCTTTACAGCCACCCATTGAGCCGTAGCCGTTGACATTTCATATCCACGTTCATCGCAGAGAACACGGAGTGACGATACCCAGTCGGCATAGTAATTCCACACCTCATTTGATGAACCCAATTCAATATCAAGGTCAATTCCGTCAAGGTCAAATTTTTCGCAGTATGCCATAATTTTCTCGTTGAAATCTGCCATTTCCTCAGGGGTATCAAGAAGCGGCAAATAACCGTCACAGCCGCCTCCGCCGCCAAGTGCCGCAAAAACTTTTACATCATTGGAATGAGCCTTATTAACAATATTTTTCATCTCAATATCGGGTATGTAGCAGGATAAATTTCCGCTGCTGTCGGGATTTACAAAGGCAATATTCAGATGAGTCAATGCTCCGAAATCAAGCTTGCCGTATGCTGTATACTCCCAATCGGGAAGATAACCCACAACCCTTGTAATATGCTCCCTGCCGCTGTCCTCGGGATTTTCGGGAATTTCTCCCATAATCATATCAATGGAATAGACAGTCACAGAGGAATTTCCTGCCATAATCGAAATATAGTCAAGGAGGGAATAATCCTCACCAAAAGCGTCTGTCATTGCCTCATAGGAATAATAATATGTATCGCTGCCTGCACCGTCGGGAAGCAAGCTTGCCCATTCTTCGCCGCCGCTATTGGAGCTTAGCACGAAATACGGCGGGTCATCACAATCGCATTTCACCGCAATTGTATTGCCCTCGGCATAAATACTCGTATCGGGAACAGGAATTGTCAAAGGGCAGGTCCATGCCTCCGCCGATGCCTCTCCCTCGTAAAGATGAACCACATTTCCGCCCTCGGCATTGGCAGAAAAAGTCTGCGGAATAAGCATCACAGCGGAAACAATCACGGATAAAATTTTCGTTATTTTCATATAATCAGCTCCTTTAGCTTTATACCCCAATTATACCTTATAAATTCGGCTATGTCAAGGGATAAAATCGGTTATATAAAAGTATTTTCACTTGACAAAATTTAAGATATACTATATAATAATTGTATAAAATTTAGCGGAGGTAATTATGATAAAATTAAACTGCGGAATGTTTGAGGAGTCGAAAAAATCAACGGCTTCAAAAAATATTTTAATCACTACTATAATATTCTTTTTTATGTTATTGATAATTCAGCTGGCGGAGTCCCTTATCCCCACGATTATGTCATATCCCGAATTGCAGCAAGCTATTATGTCCGAGGGAAATGTGAATATAAACCGTGCTATGGAAATATCCACAGAAATTATGATGAAGCCGAAATATTTTATTCCCACCCTTATCTGTACTATTTTCGGAACTCTCATAAGCATGATTTACTGCCGATTTGTTGAGGCACGTCATCTCACTTCAATGGGTATTCGAAAGAAAAAGGCAGGTATTCACTATCTCCAAGGACTTCTTGTGGGATTTGCAATGATTTCCCTTGCGGCACTTACATCAACTCTTTTCGGAGCAACGGAAATGAGCCTTTGCAAATCACCTAATATGGCGATTATCGCCATTATGGCTGTGGGATTTCTGATACAGGGTATGAGTGAGGAATTTATTTTCCGTGGCTATCTCATGAACAGTATCGGCGGAAAAAATAATCCGTGGCTTGCGGTAATTGTAAGCTCGGCGGCATTTTCCCTTGCACATATTCTCAACCCCGGATTTAACCTTTTTGTATTTTTCAATCTCACGCTTTTCGGCGTATTTGCAGGACTTTATATGATTGCATTTGACGATATATGGGGAGCATCGGCAATTCACTCCATATGGAATTTTACACAAGGCTGTTTCTACGGCATTAGCGTCAGCGGAACAGGCGATACCGAATCAATATTCCGCACCGTTCAGGTATCGCAAAATAGTTTCCTCACAGGCGGCAACTTCGGAGTTGAGGGCAGTATATTTACAACAATTACCCTCATTATCGCCTGCATTCCCGTTATAATCAAGATTAAAAAAAACAATGAAAATACAACAGATTAGCAAAAAACCTGTCAGAGCAGTTCCGCTTTGACAGGTTTTTTTTATTCATCATTTTTTGGCTCGTTTATAACTTCAATTATAAGTTTATCAACCTTAATTTCATCAGCGGCAACGGCTGAAATTGAAAATCTTCCCGTTTCAACCTTTTCGCCCTTTTCGGGGATATGCCCCATAATATCAGTTACCCAGCCGCCGACTGTAGTATATTCCGTATCAAATTCATCTTCGGGAATTCCCAGTAATTCGGCAAATTCATAAATATTTGTATCACCGAGAACCTCGTATCTCTTATCACCGAGTTCACGAATATTTGTTACGATTTCATCTTCCTCGTCGTAAATTTCGCCTACAAGTTCCTCAATAATATCTTCAAGAGTTACAATACCCTTTGTACCGCCGTATTGGTCGGTAACAACTGCAAGATGCACTTTCGCTTTCTGCATAAAACGCATTGCCTCGCTTATGAGATTTGTATCGGCTATGTGAGGAACTTCCTGAATAATTTCGCTTATATCGCTTTTTCCCTCTCCAAGCATTTTGAAAAAAGTCTTATTTGTGATAATTCCGAGGATATTATCAAGGCTCTTTTCATAGATTGGCAGTCTTGAATACATTTCTGTATTGAAAATCTCCTTGATTTCCTCAACAGACTGGCAGATTTCAGCACCTACTACCTTAACTCTTGGGATAAGTATTTCATTTACAGTTATATCGTCAAAATCAAGGGCATTTTTCATCAGTTCGCTTTCCTGCTCCTCGATAACGCCCTCCTCCTCAATTTCGTCAATCATATACTTCAGCTCATCCTCTGTAACCGTAGGTGATTCGTCGCCCTTGAACAATGAGGACATTTTGTTGAGTGCCAGCACAAAGGGCTTGAAAATAAATACAAGAAATGAAAGCGGAGCTGCAAACATAAGTGCAATTTTCTCAGCATTTTTCTTAGCGTAGGATTTTGGCAGAACCTCACAGAATATAAGTACAAGAACAGTTATGACAACTGTTGAAATTGCCGCACCGCTGTCACCGAAGAAATCGCAGAAAATAACAGTTGCAACTGATGAAGTACCGATGTTTACGATATTGTTGCCGATAAGCACCGCCGTGAGAACGTCATCAAAGCGATTAGCAAGTTTCAATGCCTTGGCTGCTTTTTTATTTCCCTGTGATGC
>CALFMA010000108.1 GCA_937880065.1 uncultured Ruminococcus sp. | reverse complement strand
TTTTCGTCATAATTTAATAATACCACAAAAAATTACTGCTGTCACGCATTTTTTTGCGTGACAGCAGTTTTTTTCTTTTTTTACTCTTTTTTTACAGCGCCTTTTTTACTCGTTACGGTCAAAAAGACTCTCAATTGTAAGTGCTTTGAAACGTGGTATATTGTAACCAAATGGCGAATTCAAGGCTTTTACATAGTCCTTGACATAAGTATGCCATTGAGTGAGCTGCTTATTGTATTTATGGTCTGCGTTACTCTTTTCCAGAAGCAATCTCTGCATAAGATAATGATACAAAGCAAAATACGAATCAATCTTTGTTGTATCACCGACAAAATCGCCTACTCTGCGTATTGCAGTAAGATGTGCGACATTATTTCGATAATTCTGAACATTAAGTTCCTTAGCATTTTCAATATCCTGCTTTACACATTCTCGTAGACGTTTATTACGTGCAAGATAGCCGCTTCGGGAATTTTCTTCTTCATCGCATAATAACTTTGCGAGTCCTGTATAATTTTTCTCCAATTTATAATTATAAAGAGCCGCATCACGTTCAAGACTATGAAACGCCATTACATATCTTGCATTGACATTTACAAGATTTTTTACAAGATGATAAACAACTGTCAGATACAAGCCAACAATTGCCTTATATCTTTCTTTTCTTTGATTTTCTGACGGATTAGATGGTTTTTGACGGACATTGCAAAATTGTCCGAAATCCATACGTTTCATCATTTCTGCTAGCTGATTTATTTTGTAATCAAGCGAGGCATTTACATCAGTAGCCTCCATACATGAAATGTAATATCTTTCAATCTGCTTTTCGTCAATACGTTTTAGCACAAACTTTGTAACTGCGGTATTGTCTGCTATTTTACGTACACTTCCGGGATTACAGAATTTGATGATATACACAAAACGGCGATTTTCAATGATATTATTACAAATAAAGTTGCGGTAATCGTGCGGTTTCTTGATTTTTTTACCTGTAACATCATATTCAACTTCTACAAGCTTTTCAATTTCAGCCTCAAATTGTTCTTTCGTCATATTATGCGGCATACCAAGAATAGTAAGTGCATCACGGAACATAACTTTTTTCGCCTTTGCAGAGGGCTTTTTCATTCGGGAAATATTTTTCACGATGTTAATTTCATTTACATACTTTCCGCAGTCATTGAAAAAGCTGTAATCAGCAACAAAATTAACGTCTATATCAAGTTCCTTTGCTGTTGCAATAAAACTTGATATATTGTCAAATTTATTTATAAGCGTCGTGAGAAGTTCGTTTATTTCCTTGCCGTCAAGGAAAAAGCACATTACATACATAAGCTTTGAAAAATACGAAACATTGCTGCTATTACGATATTCTTCAAAATCAATGTATCTGCTGAGAATTTCTGTATGTTTCTTTTTGGTTACATCATTGCTAAGATTTTTAATATTAGTTTCTGATACTATATTGCAGAAATCAAGAAACAGCTTTCCGTATTTCTCCCACAGCTTTTTTGCTTCAATAGCATAGAAGTTTTCCTTTGCATCTTCATTAAGACAGGAACGAAGATAATCCACATTTTCAGCAGATTTCTTTTCGTCCTTATAATAGCCATAGAAAATGCAGAAATCTATCAGTTTATACAGCTTTGAACGTACAGAGTCCATATCTGTTGATGTAATGGCAGCCGCACCTGTCTGTTCAAGCATCTTTTCTCTCAGCTTTGTTATGGAAAATCCCATATTCTTATAGGATTTCACAACGATAAAATCATAGTAAAGCTTTATAACTTCCGTCAATTCTTCTTCGGGGAATATATCCTTTAATATAAAAAGATTGACGCTGTTTTTTGATACAAAATCATTGTTTATTTCCTTGAAACGCTTATCAAAAAAATAATCAAGTGTATCATAATATTCTGCGGCAAGATTATGGTTATCAAGGTTATACAGCCATGTACGTATTTTTCCTTTAACGTATTCTTCTTTGTTAATATCATTTGATTTGTAAGTAGCATCATGAAAACACCATTGACGAAGCTGACCTGCCAAAGCCATAAGATGATACAGACGCTTTTTGTCCTCTTTTTCAAAGCCGAAATAACCAAGTCGATTTGATTTTATCAGCTTTTCAAAGTTGGTTCTGCTTCTATTTATGTTTTTAATATCCCTGTCAGTAAGTCGGGGATTTTTGGACGGATTATAAAACACATCATATGTATTAAAAGTATTCATATATCCGATAAAATCGCCGTACACACCTTTAGCCTCTGTATCACAAAGATAATCAATAGCAATAGTTGCATTTGTAATGTATTCAGCAAGAATTTTTTCAATATCAAGTATATTATAGATAATCTGAATGTGAATATTATCATCGAACACTTTGCCGAAATATCGCTTTTCCAGCGTATCTTTCAAGCCGAGTATATCCTTTCCTGTTGCTTTTGGCTTACTGCTTTTACCCTCGTGGAGAGGGTTATCGGCGGTAAGCTTATTTTCTTTTACAAATGGTCGTGTACTTGAAAAGGATACGCTAATCTCATCGGCGTTGTTTACACGGAGATTAGGCGATTTGTTCATTGATGAAAAAGAATAATCGGATGTGTTTATTTTCTGTTCAACTACAGCAGTATTTCCCCTGCCGAATGAGGTCATATACAGGTTTTCTCCTGCGTAAAAGACAGATTTCAGACCTGCCGCTTTGCTCAATGACTTTTTATTCTTGTCAGATTTCGGCTCTGCTGCGGCTTTTTCTTCAATTACTTCTTTTTTCTCCACAGCCTTTGAAGCGTACTTTTCTTTCATTTTTGCTTTTCTTGCCTCACGGAGTTCACGGGGGTTTTTCTTCTTATTCATAATTCACATCCTTTACAAGTACAAAGTCATTTTGTTTTCAGGCAAAATGACTTTTTTGTTTATATTCCTATGATTTTTAATTCCCATGTTATTTAGCATGGGTGTAGTTCTGGAACACGTTCGGTCGTTCTATTATCATAGTTTTAGACCCATGTTATTTAGCATGGGTATAGTTTCTCAAAGTAACCAAAATCTAACAATACACATTATGCACTCTGACCAAAGAAAAAATTTCAGCCACCTTGAATTAATAATATTATACCATATAATCTCGAATTTGTCAATTACTTTTCAGCAATTTATACATACAGGAGATACCGCACAATAATGCACGGTATCCCCTAACAACTGAAAATCAGTCGTTCTTGGTAAGCTGCTTGTTGTTGCCATAGTTCAATGCAAGAACTACAGCAAGCACATCATCAATAGGTCCGGGGATAAGGTCGGGGGCTACAAAGTAGACAACCGCAATAATGATGAGCAGCATTCTGATAAAATCGTTGTTCTTCATAAAACTACCTCCTGAAAATCAGTCGTCATTGGTTTCCGTTCATCTGTTAAGTATATTATACCAGACATTTTTATCCAATGCAATAGTACTATGTCGCAATATCGTGACATATATTTCTATGTTTCTATTGTTTTTTCTGTAAAACTATGATATAATTAAGAAAAACGGCTAAGGAGCAATATTATGGATAATATTGAACAGAATACAAAGCATATCCTGCTTGGCATTCTCTGCTATTTAAGCGACCAGTCAAAGCCTGATACACCTATAGTACAGCAGGATATTGTTGATTTTCTCAATACAGAATTCGGCTGGGATGTAGGCTATAAAAGAATAAGTGCCGACCTTAATATAATCAGCACCTTTCATAAATATATCAATGAAAAATTAGGTTTAAACATTGAGGGCAGACTTATCCAGACCACAAAGGATTCTGTACATAAAAATTATGAGTATAAGCGTTCACTTTCTTATGAGCAGATTTCAGCCCTGTCAACACTTCTTCATTCATCGCTTTCCTTTGATAAAGAAACATCGGAGGCTATTACACATGGTTTTGAATCCCTTTCTGACTATGATTTTGCTGTTGACATAGACAAGGATATTCGCTCAAAAATGCTGAACAAGGAAATTATGCGAAATATAGGCATTATCAATCAGGCTATAAAGGATAATAAAAAGATACGTTATTATAACGGCGGTATTAACAGATACCAGCAGCTGCACTACAGCAAGGCAGTCAATGAAGAATATGTCCTCGATACGGTTTACAAGTCCACGGACAAAAATGAAATCATTGCAGAAACGTATGAATATGATTACAATCCTGACACAGCATTTCGATTTATGCCTGTTACAGTTTCGCCATACAGCATTGTATGGGATAATTCAAGGTGCTATATGATATGTCGCCCAGACGGAAACGAATTTACGCTCCGCTGCGTAAGAGTTGACAGAATGTTCGAAACAGAAATCATCGAAGAAAAGAAAAGAGAATTACCTCCGATTACTTCAAGATTTTACAGTAAAACAGCTCCAAATCACTTTAACACGCAAAAGTTTATGCGTTCAGTTTTCAGTATGTTCCCCTGCCCTGAAAAAGAAATAACGGAAGCTGTGTTCCGAGTTAGCCAAAAGTGCGTCAGAACAATGACAGATCGTTTCGGTTTCGATATATCGCAGAAAAGCCTTGATGAAAATGATGAATATTTCGAATACAAAATCCTTGTTCAACCATCAAAAGCATTTTTCGGCTGGCTTTTCTCATTCGATACGCAAGATATAAAATTAAGCGCTCCGCAGATTCTTGTTGATAAATACAAAGAATTTCTAAGGGATAGGTTGAGTGGGTATGAAGAATAATATAAAAAACAACCCAACAGACGAGCTTAAAAAAGCATCGCTGTTGGGTTTTATATGTAATATCTACCTGAATTAACTATCTTTTAAGTTTAACAAATTCAAGTAAAACTAATCAGAGTAAAAGAATTTATCCCACGTTGGCTTTTTGCCTGTAGACACCATTGCATAATATGCAAGAATCTTTGAGGCATCTGACGAGTCAACAACATTGTCGTTGTTTACATCAGCAACTTCATACTGAATATCAGTAAATTCACCTGCTCCGCCTGTCTGTATTTTTGCATATTCTGCAAGAACACGGGAAGCATCAGAGGAATCAACAGAGCCGTCAGCATTTACATCGCCAAGCAGATATGTCAATTCAGTTGTCGGAGGTGTAGTTGTCGTTGTAACCGTAGTAGTCGGAGCTGTCGTTGTTATGGTAGTAGTAGTTGTTGTTGTTGTCGTAGTAGTCGTTGTGGGCTTTTCTGAAGTTGTTGTTTTTGTCGTTGTAGTGGTGGTTGTGGTCGTTGTAGTCTTAGTAGTGGTTGTTGTAGTTGTTACTGTGCCAATATTAACTTTACCGCCTGAAACAGCAAACTCAACATCTTCAAAATCAATATTAAATGTTGAACCCTGATTGAGGATAAGATTGATATCAGCTGCACTGGTTGCATCTTCCAGAATTTCAAATGTAAGTGTAGCTAAAACGCCATTCTGCTCATTGTTTTTGTCTGAGAGGTCATCCCAGCAAAGTCTGTAGGGATTTGCTGATAAATCATTACCGAATACTGATGTTGATGTGCCGAGGAGTTTTTCATCCTCGGCTTTAACAAGTTTCAATTTACTCGTATCATACTCAACATCAAAGCTAATAGCAATAATTCCGGGGTTGTTGCTGATTTCAATTTCAACATCAACTGTTTCGCCTGCTTCACCAGTTACATCAGCAATTGAAAGCATTGCCTGAGTATCCGCATAAGAATGCGGAATATTTACATTGAAGCAAAGCATTGCCATTGTAAACGAAAGAATTAATGAAAGTATTTTCTTCATTTTTTGCTCCTTTTTATGCCAATTCTACATCCCAGCCGCCTGCGATATAGCGTCTGATAAGTACAACATCCTTTAAGTCTACCTCATCGTCATTATTTACATCGGCTGTTTCTGTATCAAGCTCAACGTCCCAGCCACCTGCAATAAAACGTCGTATAAGTACAACGTCCTTGAGGTCTATCGTGCCGTCGTTGTTGGCGTCACCCGACATTCTTTCGTCAGAAGTTTCAATCTGCCATTCGAATACAGGGTAGCCGTTATTAAGTGAATCATCTGCATTATCTACAAATGGGTTACCGAGGTCAGTTGCAATTGTCTTTAATTGAGATGAAATAAGACCTGTGCAACCTGCCTGAGCAACTCCTGCAACTCCGCCTGTAGCTGCTGAATTGAGATAGTAGTTATTTGTATATGTAACTATACAATCCTTTGTTGTCTGAATTGTCTGTAAACCGCATATACCGCCTATTCCTTTTCCTGAAACCTTTCCAACAAAATAAGAATTACTTATTGTTGCATCAGTTGAATATTCGCTCGCTCCAACAAGAATACCACCAACAATTCCACCAGCGTTGCCATCGGTAGCCGTTACTTCAACATTTGCATAACAATTTGAGATAGTTCCTCCACATTGTATCTTTCCTGTGATACCTCCAACAAGATTTAATCCGCCCACAGTTCCAGTAAAATCACAATTTTCAATTGTTGCACCATAACCTACTTCACCTACAATACCGCCTGTGCAATCTTTTGTTCCTGCAACTGAACCATTTATACTAAGATTTTTTACAACAGCATTTGTTGTAGATGTGTAATTAATTCTTCCAAATAAACCTGCATATATATTCTCATAATTAACATTAAGATTAGAAATTCTATGGTAAGCTCCATCGTAACTGCCATTAAAGACAGTATTGCGATCGAGGTATATACCTATTGGAGTCCAGTTTGTATATTCACTTAAGTCAATATCAGCAGTCTGCTTATAATAAGCATTTCCATAGCAAGCATTAGCAGCTACATTGTTTGTCATGTCAGCAACCATTTTTAAATCCGATGCATTATTAACGAGATATGGACTTTCTGCTGTACCGTTGCCCTTAAATAAATCCTGAACAGTAATATTTGCAATTGCCGTTTTACCTTCATATGATACAGTTAGCACCTCTTTACCAACTGTTGAAAGGTTAATATCACTTATCGTATATCCATTTGTTATTGTTTTAGTCGAACCGTCACTATATGTTGCTGTTAAAGTGAGCCCTTGGGAATTAAACGAACTTCCATCCTCGTACATAGTTCCAATAGAATCAGGATTTATTGTAATTGACGAAAGAGTAGCGTCTTTTTTTATCGTCCATTTATAATTGCCAGTCTGTTTAACAACAGTATCATCAGTTATATAAAGTGCTTCATTAGGTCGAGTATCTCCGCTAAAATAAGGAATTGCAGCATTTGTTTTTCCTTTGTTAACGCACAAATGCAGATGAGTGCCTGTAGTTGTTCCATTCGGATCTTTAACACCAGGCTGATAAAAAACTTCTCCTTGCTTTAAATGTGTGCCAACACTTAAATTAGATATATCATTATCATGAACAAAACATACAGACATATAATCAAGCACTCCATTAGCCCAATATACTTTATCATCGCTTTGCAGAACTACTGCATTGAAATCCTTATAAATTTTTGTGATTGTACCAGAAAACGGTGCAACATAGTTGTTGTTTCCACCTAGATCGAATGCGTTTTGCTTACTGTGTGAAAATGCATTATACTCGTTAAAAGCTCCTTGTGTTACTTTCAGGGTGCTTCCCGGAAACATTGCATACTCATAATCAACCGCCATCATATTGATACCGTAGCCGATTACACCGCGCATACCTGCCGTACCAAACTCTAAATCTTTGCCAAAACGGTACTCTATTTCTTTTTCGTTAGTTTCAATTTCTAGTAGTTCTTTCTTTTCTTTCTGTGTAAGCTTATCGCTCTCAAG
>CALFMA010000107.1 GCA_937880065.1 uncultured Ruminococcus sp. | reverse complement strand
ATCCTTCATTGAAAGCACGAAATTTTCATCGGTAAGCTCATCAACGCTTAAAGTCAATCCAAGCTGACCTGTAATATCAGCCATACCGTCAATAATTTCAGCCTTATTGTCAATTGGAAGCTGCTTTATAAGGCTCTTGTAATCTTCTGGAGTCATATTGCTGAGAAAAGCTGATTTTTGGTCGGGAGTAAGTCCTGAAATATATGCTCTCTTTTCATCAAGGCTCATTGCGGCAAAATCCTTGGAACTGATACGGTCAAAGGTTGAGCCGTCGGGGAGTGTGAGTGTAATTTTATCGCCCTTATTTGAGCTATTATTATTCTGATTATTTCCCGATGAATTAGCGTTAGCCGTTGTAGTAGTTTCAGTTGTATCGTTTTCGCTTGCGGCTGTAGTTGTAGAGCCGTTTTCCTGCTGCTGCGGAGCAGTTGTAGCGGCAGGTGGCGGAGTAGACGGTGCATAGCCGTTATCTGCAAGAAGCTGATTAATCATATCCTGATTCATACTTCTCAAAGTAGCCATATAGCTGTCAATAAGCTCAGGGGGATACATTGAGGGGTCCTCATAATATTTATTCCAGCCAGCCTGAATGAGGCTTTCAGGAAGTCCCATAGAACGTGCCAGAGCAGCAGCTTCTTCGGGAGTTGCGGCATTTGCACATATAGGTGCAACAGAAAGGCTTAAAGCAATAGCTGTACCTGTAACTAAACCTAAAAATTTCCTTTTCATATTAATCTCCTTTTAATCGTGGGGAAAAGCTTTGAACAGTTCACAAAGTGAACTATTTTAATTATATCCCTTTTCAGCTGTTCTGTCAAGGGTATGTAATAATTTTCCACGAAATAGCAAAACATAAATTTACAATCATAAAAATATGTTGATTATCCACTATTGCATTTTATTTGATATTCTGCTATAATTATAGTTACTGATTTAAAGTGCCTCGCACATCCGCAAACTAAAGTTTGCTCCGTGCTGATCGGCAAATAGTCGCCTCTTAAAATGGTGACAATAAAGATATGGGGGTATTACTATGAGCAATGTACATTATGAAAGGGAATTGAAAAGGCTTATTTTAAAGGAAAAACGATTTATTGCAAGCAGAAAAAATCATAAGGAATCCGTTGTAAATCGTTTTCTTGCGGATAAAGTTCCCGAAAAAATCAGCGAAACTATGAATACAGCATTTTCAAAGGCATTTTCCTTAATATTTGACAAAGGCACATCAATAATCGAAAAGACATATAAAAAAGATGAACTTGAAAAGGATTTTCAGGTTGATTTGTATTCCGCAAGAATACGTGGAACGGGCAAATCTCTGAAAAAGCTGTCAAACAAGGCTGATATTGCAGGTGGAGTAAATCTTGCGGTATCTGGAGTTTCGGGAATCGGAATGGGACTTCTTGGCATGGGATTACCCGATATTCCTGTATTTACAGCAATGATTTTACGCTGTATCTACGAAATTGCTATCAGATACGGATTTAGTTATGAAACGGAGGAGGAGAAATATTTTATTCTGCTTCTCATTGAGGGAGCTGTTTCCTATGGAAAACATCTTGAGGAAATAAACAAGAAGATTGACGATTATATAGATAACCCGATGCTTCCTGTGGGCTATAGACGTTCACAGCAGATTGTCAATACAAGCCGTGTTCTTTCAACGGAACTGCTTTATATGAAATTCTTGCAGGGAGTTCCGATTGTAGGAGCAGTTGGCGGTGCATATGATGTTATTTATATGAACAACATTTCAAAATATTCGAGAATGAAATATAAAAAGCGTTTTTTGCTCAATTATTCAAAGGAAATTACAATAACCGACATTAAGAATATATGACATCTTTGTTATTTCTTTGTATGAAACAGGTAATATATATAATTTATTAAAAAAGACTTGAAATATTTTTTCAAAAAGGTTATAATAGTAAAGGATAATTTGAAATAAAATTTGTTTTTAAAGTTAATTAAAAGGAGAGAGTTTATGGATAAGAAAAGAACTGTTCAGCGAAAAAAGGTCAGAAAAAAAGGCGGACCGAAGCTTAAATTTAAATTAGGTACAATTTTCACCATATTTCTTCTTTCGTTTTTGCTTTGTTTTCTTATTTATATGATAAATGTAAATACAGATGATACATTTCTTGACAAAGAATTCGGAACATCTCTTTTAACCTCTGATACTGAAAATGACGATACAGCGGAGGAAAGCAAGGTTGATACTGTGTCAGAAGCTGACGTTATCGAAATCAACGAAGACCCTGAAACTTCGGATATT
>CALFMA010000106.1 GCA_937880065.1 uncultured Ruminococcus sp. | reverse complement strand
ATGACGCAAGTATAATTGTAAATAATGATTTTTTCAATATGGTTTCTCCTTAATTAATCAATGTTTTCCTTTACAAAGTCAACGGTATACTGAACGAGTTCTTTTAAATGCTTGTCAAATCCGTGGTCAGCACCCTCAACTATAATTAATTCTCCATTTGGAAGTGTTTCTGCGGCAGCTTCCATAATCTCAGGATTTGCTGTGTAGACAGTTTGGTTTGTTCCTGTGAGAATAATTGCATTTCCGTCATATGATTTGATTTCATCAATAACATCAATAGACAAAATTTCCTCTATAAACGCTTTACCCTCCGTCTGAACATTGGGTGCTTCGGGGATTTCTGTACCCTCTGGATACAGTTCACGATAAGCATCAGGCATCTGATATGACGGGTCAAAACCAATCATACCCTTGTATTTATCGGGAGTTTCCGCAGCTGTCAATGCCGCAGTAAGACCGCCTAAGCTGTGTCCCATAATGAAAAGATTTTCTGAGTCTACAATTTGTTGTGCAGAAATAAAATCTGTTACTGCCATAATATCCTTTTTAAGGCTTGTGGGAGTCATTTCAGAGAATTTACCGTCACTTATGGTACTTACCTGAGCGTTTCCTCTGCAATCAAAAGCAGCAACAGCAATTCCCTCGCTGTTTAAATTTTCAAACAACTCAACGTACATATAATAGTTCATTCCCATACCCGGAACAAATACAATTGTCGGGAAAGGACCCTCGCCCTCTGGGTGGTATAAGCGGCCGCCAACTCTCTGACCGTCTACATAGTAGGTGAATTTCTTTTCAGTAGCAGAACTATCCTCTATTACATTTTCAGTTGATTTTTCTGTAGGTGCTTCTGTGGTTGCTTCTGTAACTGCTTCTGTAGTCGCCTCGGTTGTCGCCTCAGTTGGAGCTGCATCTGAATTTTCTTTTGTATCAGCCGCAGGTGAGCAGGCTGTAAGCGTCAGTAATGACGCAAGTATAATTGTAAATAATGATTTTTTCAATATGGTTTCTCCTTAATTGATTTATTCCTCAATAGCCTCAGCCATAAAGAGTGATGTGAGGAATACAAATACATATGCCTGAATTGCACCGTCAAAAATATCAAAATAAAGGCTGAACGGCACGGGAACACCGCCGGGAATACATATTTTTATAAGTTCCATAACAACGAATGCACCGAGAACATTACCGAAAAGTCGCATACTCATTGAAAGAGGACGGGTTACAAGTTCCAGCAGATTCATTGGCAGCATTGCAGGCATAGGCTCTAAAAATCCCTTTGCCCATTTTTTGCCGCCCTTTTCCTTGAATGACGCAATCTGAATGAGGATTGACGCCATAACCGCAAGGGCAACTGTTACGTTAATATCCTTAGTTGGCGGAACAAAGCCAAAAAGTCCGATTAGATTGGAAAATCCTATGTAAATGAGAAAAGTTTCCAGTATGGGCAGATATTTTTTTCCGTGTGGTCCGAGAGTATCAAGGAAAAAATTATTCATCCACTCAACGCCTATTTCAATAAGGCATTGCTTACCCTTGGGGACTTTTTTCATATTGTGGGTCAGAATAATTGAAAGCAGCACCACCACCGCAATGATTATCCACGATACCGCACAGGAGTCGGGAACTGGAATTCCGCCGAATATCGGGATAGTAAAGGCGGTATGATTTTCAAGTTCCTCCATAAGTTTTTCTGAAAGATTGTTCAAAAACGTCACCTTTCTTTCGTTAAAAAATAAAACGGAAACAGCCGTTTATCAGCGTTTCCGTTGGTTTCTTTAGCTGTTTAATGATATACTATAATAATACATCAAAATACTATAAATGTCAAGATATTTTTTGGTGTTTCAGCTGTAAGCCTTCTGTTTCAGCTATTAGCGTCATAAACGGCGATATTCTGCCTTATTCGCCCTTGTTAATCAAATCTAAAGCCTTGTCAAGACGCTCAATCGCTCCCGAATTAAGCTTATCTGAAAGCCTGAGCCTGTCAAGCTCCCTTTTGAAGCCGTTCAGCTCATTGGCAAGAGTTTTCATAATTTCCTCGTGCTTTACAGCCTTATCCTCCAAGGCACAGACACGCTTTATAAGGTCATTTATATTTGCGGCAAGGGCTTCGTTGTAATCAGGGGAAATGCCTTTTTCCAGGTCGCCAGGCAAAGCAAATGCAGGGTCAAATGGTGTAGTGCTTGAGCACTGCACCGTCATAGAACCCGAATGAGCGGCTGCTTCCGCCCTTGGGAAGCGATATCGATCCTGGATTGAATATCGTAAGTCCGCACTCTATCTTTTTCAATTCGGGTATGTGTGTGTGGCCATGTGCGAGGATGGTGCCCATCCCGAGCGGAGGGAGCTTGCATTCGTTCCAAAGGTGTCCGTGGGTGAGAAAGAACTTTTCGGTCTCCGTCTCAAGGATTGCGTAGTCGCCCAGCATCGGGAATTTGAACATCATCTGGTCTACTTCGGCATCGCAGTTGCCGCGCACGGCGATGATCTTGTCCTTCAGTGCCTTTTCCGCAACGAACTGGTCGCCGCT
>CALFMA010000105.1 GCA_937880065.1 uncultured Ruminococcus sp. | reverse complement strand
CATACCTGCAAATACCATACCTTCCGGTTCTGAAGACTCGTCACGGTTTGCATAGAACGGAAGATAATATGCTTAAAATTACTTCGGATGGACGTAAACTTGGTCTTGACCCTCGTCTGATTGACCCATCATTTGAGGATAACCCTAATACTAAGTTAAATCAATGCGTAGAAAATGTAGTTCGTATTCACGCTGAAACCTCAGAGGAAAAGCTAACACAGATTATTTTCTGTGACCTTGGTGTTCCCCATAAGAATACAACTGACGCAGAAAAAGCTGATGATAATTCTAATGATGAAATATCTTCTGCGGAGCGTGATTCACTTGAAGAAGAATGTGACTTCTGCGTGTATGATGATATTAAGGCGAAACTTATTGATAAAGGTATTCCGGAAAATGAAATTGCCTACATTCATAATGCAAAAACTGAGAAACAGAAATCAGAATTATTCGATAAAGTTCGTTCAGGTGAAGTGCGTGTTTTGCTTGGTAGTACTACCCATTCACACTACGAACTATAATTTTTTCAGCATATTAAATGCCGAATATAATTTCAATTTCTTGGCTGTTATGAGAGATATAAATAACATCAATCATTTCAGCAGCAATATTGTGCTTGTCCTGAACGGTAAGTTCATTCCAATTTTTGAGTGGTTCTGAGAGTGGATTTATGTTAATAGCTTTATTTTTACGTGCTTTTGTTTGTAATTTACTTTCAAAAGCCGTTTTTTTAGCGTGAAGTTCTTTGATTTTCTGTTGTATGTAATTAAAAACCACATCATCCGCTTGTGACATTCTATCCATTAATGAACGAATTTCATCGTTAATCCTCAGAATTTCAGCTTTAATGCTTTCAGATTCACTGTCTGGACTTTCTTTTTCTTTTTTGGCAATTTCTAGTTGCTTAATTCTCTCACAAATGGCTTCAAATACACGATTTTCAAGATCATCAACTTTGATTGTATTGTAACTTCTTGAAATACAGGACTTATTAGTCATCCAACCATTATCAATTAAATAACGATATACTTTTCCGCTTTTCTTTCTTTGAACATCAATCATAACAGCATATCCACATTCCTTACACTTAACAAGTCCGATGAGCCAAGAATTATAGGCTTTGCCATTTGTAGAAAACCTAACATTGTGTGATTTTTTATCCTGTACTCTCAACCATATATCAGAACTCACAAGTCCAAGATGATACCCAACTTTAACATATATACTTCCGTCAGGATTACTATGAAAGAATATACCATGCTCACCATCATATGCCTCTGCATCATCGATGATTTCATAGCCTTTAGTTTGAAAATATGCATAAACATCTTTATCAGCTTTTACATATAGTGGATTTGCAAGAATAGTTGAAAGTGATGCAACATTTAATTTTCCATTATGACTTCCATTCTTGCCACCGTATTTATCAGTACGTATCAAAGCATTTGAATCTGTTTGGCTGAAATAATTAAGAATATCACGTAAGGATGTGGAATGTTCAGCATACATTGCGAAAATCGTTTTAAGTGCCTCAGCCTGTTCTGACGGAACAAGAACCGAGCCGGTTTTACCACCAACATTCATTCGTTTCGGAGAATAACCGAAACTCATAGTTCCACCAAGATAGAAACCTGTTTCACGACTTCTTGTTGAGTATGCATCAGCAACACGGGCAGCTATTGTTTCACGCTCAAATTCAGCGAAATTCAAGAGATTATTACGCATCATACGTCCCTCTTTAGTAGCCGTATTAAACGGTTCAGAAAGAGAATAAACGGTTACACCATATTTATCAAGTTCATCTGTAACATTAAGATAATCACGAAGATTACGGCTGAAACGGTCATATTTCTTTACAATAATTTGCTTTATTTGACCATTACGTGCATCTTGCATCATTGATTGGAATGCAGGTCTGTGTTTGGTATCTTTACCCGAAAAACCATTGTCACAATAAATACGATAAACACAGTTTTCACCGACATAACGGATACAATCTTCTTTCTGTGATTCAATTGACAAAGAATTGTTATCTCTGTCAGCAACTGAACGGCGTACATAAATAGCCGTTATACCATTTTCGTTTGTTTTTCTTTTCATTCATACGACCTCCGATTTTACTGCAACCGTCAGTCGATTTTACTACATATTAATCATAGCGCATATCGACTAAAATTGCAAGTGTTTTTTGCAAGTTTTTACGATTGCTTAGATTTTTGTTTTATCACGTTCATTACCGCTTAGAATATCATAAAGTCTGTTTATCTTTTGTCGGCGGATATGTTCGGGAATATTATCAGGATAGATAACTTTAACTTTTAACCCTGTTTCCGTGAAAAACTCAGAGGTTTTGCCTGTTGTTGCAGGAGTAGGCAGCTCCATTTTTGTTTTATTATTCATAGCGAATTTTTCCTTTGCTTATCTCTATCTATGCATCGGATTGAGGG